>NZ_QWKG01000033.1 GCF_009911595.1 Colidextribacter sp. OB.20 | reverse complement strand
TAGTTTGTTGTTCCCTTTTTCACCCACTCAAAATTTTTCCATTTTAGGGCTTGACTTTTGTTTGCAGGACTTCTTTCAGAAAGTAAGCCCCCCTTGTGAAAGGGGGGAGGGCCGCAAAGCGGCGGGGGGATTCCATATACAGAAAACCTATTGATCGAACGGAATCCCCCAGTCATTTGCTTCGCAAATGCCAGCCCCCTTTGACAAGGGGGCCTTTAGACCCTGTCCTTACAGATGTAGCACCCGGGCCTTGATCTCCTTGGTCTTGCCCACGTTCCAGAAGTTCTCTCCCAAGTAGCCGCAGGTGCGCCGGGTGACATTCATCTTGGACTGGTCGGTGTTGTGGCACACCGGGCACTCCCAGTGGAAGTCTTCGTTGATCTCGATCTCCCCGTCGTAGCCGCAGCACTGGCAGTAGTCGCTCTTGGTGTTGAACTCGGCGTACTGGATATTGTCATAGATGAACCGGACCACGTCCTTGAGGGCCTCCAGGTTATGGCGCATGTTGGGAATCTCCACATAGGAGATGCAGCCGCCGGTGGAAATCCTCTGGAACTGGCTCTCAAAGGTGAACTTGTCGAAAGCGTCGATGTGCTCCCGCACGTCCACGTGGTAGCTGTTGGTGTAGTAGCCCTTGTCGGTGACGTCGGGGATGGTGCCGAAGCGCTCCTTGTCGATGCGGGCGAAGCGGTAGCACAGGCTCTCGGCGGGGGTGCCGTAGAGGGCAAAGCCGATATTCGTCTCCGCCTTCCAGTCGTCGCAGGCCTTGCGCAGCCGGTTCATCACCCTCAGGGCGAACTCGGTGCCCCCCGGCTGGGTGTGGCTGACGCCGGTGACCAGCTTGGTGACCTCATACAGGCCGATATAGCCCAGGGAGATGGAGGAGTAGCCGCCGTAGAGCAGGGGCTCGATGGAGGCCCCCTTGGGCAGGCGGGCGATGGCGCCGTACTGCCAGTGGATGGGGGAGGAGTCGGAGCGCACCTTTTTCAGGGCGTTGTGCCGGCACATGATGGCCTCGAAGCACAGGTCCAGCCGCTCCTCCAGCAGGGACCAGAATTTCTCCTCGTCGCCGCCGGACAGAATGCCGATCTGGGGCAGGTTCAGGGAGACTACTCCCTGGTTGAACCGGCCCTCGAACTTGTAATTGCCCTCCTCGTCCTTCCAGGGGGCCAGGAAGGACCGGCAGCCCATGGGGGAGAATACGTTGCCCTGATAGTTCTCCCGCATCTTCTTGGCGGAGATGTAGTCGGGGTACATCCGCTTGGCGGAGCACTTGACGGCCAGCTCGGTGAGGTAGTCGTACCTGCCCCCCTTGAGGCAGTTGTGCTCGTCCAGCACGTAGACCAGCTTGGGGAAGGCGGGGGTGATAAACACGCCCTTCTCGTTCTTGATGCCCTCCAGCCGCTGGCGGAGGACCTCCTCAATAATCATGGCGTTCTCTTCCACATAGGGGTCGTCCTCCTGGAGGTTCAGGAAGAGGGTGACGAAGGGGGACTGGCCGTTGGTGGTCATCAGGGTGTTGATCTGATACTGAAGGGTTTGGACCCCGTTTTTCAGCTCGCACCGGAGCTGATCCATCACCAGGCGGTCCATGGTGGCCTCGTCCACCTTGCCGGCGCACTCATAGGCGATGTGGGCCTTGAATTTCTCTCTGCTCCTGCGCAGATACTTACCCAGATGCCGCAGGTCCACGCTCTGGCCGCCGTACTGGTTGGAGGCGACGCAGGCGATGATCTGGGTGGTGATGGTGCAGGCCACCTGGAAGGTCTTGGGGCTCTCGATGAGCTTGCCGTTCATCACGGTGCCGTTTTCCAGCATGTCGCCGATGTTGATGAGGCAGCAGTTGAAGATGGGCTGGACGAAGTAGTCCGCGTCGTGGAAGTGGATGGCCCCCTCGTCGTGGGCCTTGGAGATGTGCTCAGGCAGCAGAATG
This sequence comes from Colidextribacter sp. OB.20, assembly GCF_009911595.1. GTDB lineage: Bacteria > Bacillota > Clostridia > Oscillospirales > Oscillospiraceae > Lawsonibacter. The sequence goes on along the minus strand of NZ_QWKG01000033.1, from coordinate 44,070 downwards.
CGCCGGGTCAGGTCCCGGCTCACCTCGCCGGCGATGTAGTCCCGCTGGGTGGCGGCGATCATGGTGTTCTTGTTGGAGTTCTCCTCGGCCAGCTCCTTGTTCTCGTTGCGCAGCAGGGCCAGGATGGACTCGTCGGTAGTGTTGGCCTTCCGGACCAGAGCCCGGTTGTAGCGGTAGATGATATAGGTCTTGGCCAGGTGGAACTTGTTGCGCTCCACCAGCCCCTGCTCCACCAGATCCTGGATGTCCTCCACCAGGATACGGGGGCGCCGGAGCTCCTCGATGCTGTCGATGATGGCGTCAATCCCCGCTCTGTCCAGACGGTCGGCCTCAGGGACCTCAGCGTTGGCCTTCTCAATGGCGGTCACGATTTTGCTGCGGTCGTAGTCCACACTGGTGCCGTCCCGTTTAATGACTTTCATTGTTTTTCTCCTCCCAATCGTAAAAAGCGCTAAAAAAAGGAACCCTCCGCCAGGGAGGGGGCTCCCAAAACCTGAGTGCGAAAGGATTATACCACACCCTGCCTTTTTTGTCCACTACATCTTGTGCTGGTTTTCCCCTGTTTATCAATATGAATACAAGATGTATTTTACACCCGGCAGTCCGGTCTTTCCAGGGGTTTGAGTTGCCAGAGGGGGGAAAATGTGGTATACTGGAGGAAATTTTTCAGCAATATGCCCATGGAGGTCACTATGACAGAAAAAACTGCCGCCGCCATGAGCGGCGGCGTAGACAGCTCGGCGGCCGCCCTGCTCCTCCAGCGGGCGGGGCACGAGCTGGTGGGGGTCACTCTGCGCCTCTTCGACGGCGGGGAGGACGGCGCTGACGCCGCCGCCGCCGCCAGCCAGCTGGGCTTTCCCCACCGGACCCTGGACATGTCCCGGGAGTTCCGGACCGGGGTCATCGGGCCGTTTATCTCAGAGTATGAGCGGGGCCGCACCCCTAACCCGTGCGTGAGGTGCAACCGGGCGGTGAAATTCGGCGCGCTCCTCCGGGAGACGCTTGCGCTGGGCTGTGCCCGGCTGGCTACCGGCCACTATGTCCGGCTGAACCTCGACCAGGGCTCAGGCCGCTGGCTGTTGAAAAAGGCCGCCCATCCGGAGAAGGACCAGAGCTATGTCCTGGCTATGCTCACCCAGGAGCAGCTCTCCCGGGCCCTGTTCCCCCTGGGGGAGCTGAGCAAGGAGGAGGTGCGCTCCATCGCGGAGGAGGCCGGCCTTGCCAGCGCCCGGAAAAAGGACAGCCAGGATATCTGCTTTATCCCCGACGGGGACTACGGGGCCTTCCTCCGCCGGTACACCGGAAAGGACTACCCCTCCGGCCCCCTTCTGCATGAGGACGGAACCCCGCTGGGCCGGCACGCCGGCATCGTGGGCTACACCGTGGGCCAGCGCCGGGGACTGGGGGTGTCCTCCAGCCAGGGGCGGCTCTATGTAAAGGAGGTCCGCCCAGGGGACAACGCGGTGGTGCTGTCCGGAAACGCCAGCCTCTTCTCCTCCGCCCTGGAGGGGGAGGCGCTGAATCTGATCGCCTGCGGGCGGCTGGACGGCCCGGTGCGCCTCCGGGCCAAAATACGCTACCGCATGGCGGAGCAGCCCTGCACCGCGGAGCAGACCGGGGAGGACACCCTGCGCGTCACCTTTGACAGCCCCCAGCGGGCCGTCACCCCCGGCCAGACCGTGGTGCTCTACGATGGAGACACCGTGGTGGGCGGGGCGGTCATCGCCCGGAGCCTGCCCCGCTGAAAGGAGACCGTTATGGCAAAAAAGAAGTATAAAAAGCGCCAGCACAGCCCCACCGTCGCCGCCAGGCGGCAGCAGGAGCAGGAGAAGCTGGCCGATGAGAAGGCCCGCTCCGGCAAGCGCTTCGACCCCACCGCCCGGGCGCTGCTGCTCACCGATCTGGTGTTTCTGGCAATCGTCTCCTTCCTGGACCTCAAAGAGGCAATTCCGGAGCTGGTCAGCGGGATCTGCACCATCACAGGCGTGGTCCTGCTGCTGGTCGCCCTGTGGTTCCAGTTCGGGCCCAAGGACAAAAGGGGCTTTGGACAGGGGCCGAAGCTGTAGGAAAGCCTCCGTCCCACAGGATTTCAGTTGATTTTTTCAAGGAACTGGTATATCATAGCACCTATCCTATCACGATAACTGCGGAAACGCTTTACAACGAGAGGAACTATCACATATGAGAAAAGATATTTTCCTGCCCTCCCTGGCCCTGGCGGGGGGAATCGGGGGCTTTTTTCTCCGGCGGTGGCAGCTGGCCTCCGCCTATGTCCCGGAGACCGGCCTGTTCACCCGGGGCGCCCCCGCCACCTTCGCCCTGCTGGGGCTGCTGGCTCTGCTGGCCCTGGCCTTCGCCCTGCTGACGCGGCACAAGGAAGGGCCGGAGGACTTCCTGCCCGCCTTCCGCTCGCCGGAGGCCGGCCAGATGGCCGCGCTCGTCATCTCCTGGCTGCTGATGACCCTGGCCGGAAGCCTGGGGATGATGGCGGGCTTCAAGGGTCTGCGGCTGTGGCGGGCCGCGCCGGACATGTATCAGCTGTCCGTTCCCGTCTCCCAGCTGCTGACGGGGGGACTGTGCGTTCTGGGCGGCTTCGGCGTGCTGTACATGGGCCGGATGGCCTATCGGGAAAGGCTGGGCAGGGCGGAGTGCTGGTTTGCCCCCTTCCCCGCCTTCGCCGCTCTGATTTGGCTCTTCGCCTGCCACCTCCAGCACGGGACCGAGCCGGTGCTGATGAAATACGGCTTTCAGCTGGCCGCCGCCCTGGCCCTCACCCTGGCCCACTATTTTCTGGCCGGCTTCCTGTTTGGCCGGCCCCGCCGGCACCTGACCCTCTTTCTGTCCCTGCTTGGGCCGGCGGTGGGAATCACCGCCCTGGCAGACCGGCCCGACTGGTTCACCTCCGCCGCGCTGGCGGCCTTTTCCCTGTCCGCCCTGACCTTTGCCCGGGCCCTGCTGCGCAATACCTTCGGCCCTCCCTGGCCGGAGCGAATGCCTCCCGTGGAGGAGGAAAATATGGATGATGCCTGACCCGCGGCGGCGCGCCGGGTTGTCGCGCCCTACAGGGCACGCGTAGGGCGGGACGACCCCGGCCCGCCGTTTTGATAATCTAAAATGATGAAAAGGGAGACCGTCACCATGGAAAAGAAACGTTTTTATATCACCACCCCCATCTACTACCCCAGCGACAAGCTGCATATCGGACACACCTACTGCACCGTAGCCACCGACGCCATGGCCCGCTATAAGCGGCTCACCGGCTGCGAGGTGATGTTCCTCACCGGCACCGATGAGCACGGCCAGAAGATCGAGGACAAGGCCCGGGAGGCCGGAATCACCCCCCAGGAGTTTGTGGACAACATCGTCCGGGGGGACCGGGGTATTCTGGACCTGTGGAAGCTGATGAATATCAGCAACGACCGCTTCATCCGCACCACCGACAGCTACCATGTCTCCGCCATCCAGAAGATTTTCAAGAGGATGCACGACAACGGGGACATCTATAAGGGCAAGTATGTGGGCAAATACTGCAAGCCCTGCGAGTCCTTCTGGACGGACAGCCAGCTGGTGGACGGCAAGTGCCCCGACTGTGGCCGTGAGGTCCAGGACGCGGAGGAGGAGGCCTACTTCTTCAAGCTGTCCAAGTACGCGGACAAGATCCAGCACCTGCTGGAGGACACCGACTTCCTGGAGCCCCGCTCCCGGGTGAACGAGATGGTGAACAACTTCATCAAGCCCGGCCTGGAGGACCTGTGTGTCTCCCGCACCTCCTTCACCTGGGGCATCCCGGTGGACTTCGACCCCGGCCACGTGGTCTATGTGTGGGTGGACGCCCTGTCCAACTATATCACCGCCCTGGGCTATGACAACGACCAGTATGACGACTACGACAAGTTCTGGCCCGCCGACGTCCACTTCGTGGGCAAGGAGATTGTCCGCTTCCACTCCATCATCTGGCCCGCCATGCTCATGAGCCTGGGCCTGCCCCTGCCCAAGAAGGTCTTTGGACACGGCTGGCTGCTGCTGGACGGGGGCAAGATGTCCAAGTCCAAGGGCAATGTGGTGGACCCCTATATCCTGGCCGAGATGTTCGGGGTGGACGCCCTGCGCTTCTTCCTGCTGCGCACCTTCCCCTTCGGCTCCGACGGCAACTTCTCCAACGAGGCCCTGATCCAGACCATCAACGTGGACCTGGCCAACGATCTGGGCAACCTGCTCAGCCGCACCGTGTCCATGGTGGGCAAGTACTTCGGCGGCACTCTGCCCGAAAACCAGGCGGAGGACCCGGAGAAGGACGGCGAGCTGGTTGGGATGGCCTCCGCCCTCCGGAGCCGCTACGAGGAGCAGATGGAGCACTTCGCCTTCCAGAACGGCCTGGCGGAGATTTTCAAGGTCATCGACCGGGCCAACAAGTATATCGATGAGAACGCCCCCTGGGTGCTGGCCAAGGACATGGAGGCCAATGGCTCCCGGCTGGCCCATGTGATGTACAATCTCCTGGAAACCCTGCGGGTGTGCGCCATTCTGCTGACCCCCTTCATCCCCACCTCCGCTGCCGAGGTGCTGCGGCAGATCGGCGCCTGCGAGAAGTGCTCCACCTGGGACAGCGCGGCACAGTGGGGCTCCCTGCCTCAGACCGCCGCCGTCCAGCGGGGAGAGAACCTGTTCCCCCGCATCGACGCGGAGAAGGCCCTCGCCCAGCTGGAGGCGGCCGCCGAGGCCGCCAAAAAGGCTGCCCTCCCCGACCTGGAGATCGAGCCTCGGCTGGAGGAGAAGGTGGACTTCGACACCTTCTGTAAGTCTGACTTCCGGGCCGTCAAGGTGAAGGACTGCCAGCCGGTGAAGAAGAGCGACAAGCTGCTCAAATTCACTCTGGACGACGGCACCGGCGCCGACCGGCAGATTCTCTCTGGCATCGCCAAGTGGTACAAGCCTGAGGACCTGATCGGCAAGACCCTCATGGCCATTGTCAACCTGCCCCCCCGGAAGATGATGGGTCAGGAGAGCCAGGGGATGCTCATCTCCGCCGTCCACACCGAAAAGGGTGAGGAGTGCCTGAATCTGCTGATTTTGGATGATAAGATACCCGCAGGGGCCAAAATGTGTTAATCATTTGTTAAAAAGTGCTGTTCCTCTTGGAGGGACAGCACACTTTTTTCCCGGGAGAGCCTGCATTTTTATGAAAATCTGCCCTATTCATCCGGGATTTTTTCCTGTAACATAGGGGGCGTCCGAAATTGAAGAACGATGATACCCGAAGGAGGTAATCACTATGAGAAAGACGAAAATCATCTGTACCCTGGGCCCCGCGGTGGACAGTGAGGACATGATCCGCACCCTGATCCGCACCGGCATGGACGCGGCCCGGTTTAACTTTTCCCACGGCAGCCACCCCGAGCACCTGGAGCGGCTGAACATGCTCAAGAATGTCCGTGACGCCATGGGCCGGCCGGTGGCTACCATTCTGGACACCAAGGGCCCGGAGATTCGCATCAGGGGCTTCGAGACCAAGTCCATTACCCTGGAGGCGGGCGACCCCTTCACACTCACCACCGAGGATGTGGTGGGCAATCAGGGCTGGGTGTCCGTCACCTACCCCCAGCTCCACGAGGAGCTGGCCCCGGGCCAGCAGATTCTCATTGACGACGGTCTGGTAGCCATCCGGGTGGACCGGATTGAGGACACCAGGATTATCTGCACCGTGGAGAACGGCGGCACCCTGTCCGCCAACAAGTCCATCAACATCCCCGGCGTCCACATCCAGCTGCCCGCCCTCACCGAGAAGGACATCGACGATATCCGCTTCGGCGTGGAGAATGACTTCGACTTTATCGCCGCCTCCTTTGTCCGCCGGGCGGCGGACGTGGAGGCCGTCCGGGCCATCCTCCGCGACTGCGGCGGGGACGAGGTGCGCATTATCGCCAAGATTGAGAACCAGGAGGGTGTGGACAACCTGGACGAGATCCTGGCCGCGGCTGACGGCATCATGGTGGCCCGGGGGGATTTGGGGGTTGAAATTCCCGCCGCCCGGGTGCCCATCCTGCAAAAGCAGATGATCCGCAAGGGTCTCCAGGCGGGCAAGCCGGTCATCACCGCCACCCAGATGCTGGACTCCATGATGCGCAACCCCCGTCCCACCCGGGCTGAGGTGTCCGACGTGGCCAACGCCGTCTACGACGGCACCGGCTGCGTGATGCTTTCCGGCGAGACCGCCGGGGGCAAGTACCCGGTGGAGGCCCTCACCGCCATGGTGACCATCGTCACCGAGACGGAGAACGCCATCGACTACTGGAAGCAGTTCCAGAAGCAGCGGATTATCCCCGCCTCCGACATCAACGATGCCATCACCCACACCTGCTGCCTCACCGCCAAGGACCTGGAGGCCAAGGCCATCCTCACCGCCACCAACTCAGGCCGCAGCGCCCGGATGATCTGCCGGTTCCGGCCCGCCTGCCCGGTGGCCGCGCTCACCATGCACGAGAAAGTTCGCCGCCAGCTGAATATCTCCTGGGGCGTGATCCCCTTCCTCACCGGGGAGGTCACCTCCACCGACCGCATCTTCTCCCTGGCCAACGAGGTGGCCGTGAAGGAGCGGCTGGTTCAGGACAAGGACGTGGTGGTTATCACCGCCGGCGTCCCCCTGGGCCGGAGCGGCTGCACCAACCTGATCAAGGCCCACGTCATCGACGCGGAAAATATGTGATTACATAAACATGGGCTGCCCCGGCCGGGGCAGCCCATGTTGTTGACATTGAGGATATTTCTGTTATAATTCGACGCAAGGGAACAGTAGCGAAGGCGCAGGCGGTTTGGTCGATCCTCCGAAAGGGGGTGAGGCCCCATGCCAGTAACCATGACTGTCACATTCCACATCCGTGGTTTTACTGTGACGATCCAGGTCAAGGTCAAGGCAAGCGGAAACCGCCACTCCGACAAGTGACGGTTTCTTTGAGCTTGTGATAAGAAACTAAACTTCTAGGATTAAACCGCCAAAGCTCAGCGGCTCCCCTACACACCCACAGTATACTATACTTAACCGTATGTGTCAAGGGTGTGGGCGGCCCCGTCTCTCATTTTGAGGGACGGGGCTGTTTTGATTGACATATTTCGACCGCACTGCTAAAATAGCCTTAAGGTGCGCTGGCAAAGCGGCAGCGCTGCGCCCGCAGGCGCGTTTCGAGGCCAACCGTCGCGAAGCGACGGCTCTTAGACTGAGATGTTTGGCTACACCTCTGCAAAGGAGGTGAATGCCTTATGCCATGGACTATGACGTTTACATTCCACTTTTGTGGATACACTGTAACACTTCAGGTCAGGGTAAAGTGAAACCGCCACCCTGCACGGTGACGGTTTCTTTTAAATAGAAAGCCTTAAACCTGCGTGGGCCAAACCGCCGAAGCTCAGCGGCTCCCCTACACACCCACAGTATACTATACTTAACCGTATGTGTCAAGGGTGTGGGCGGCCCCGTCTCTCGTTTTGAGGGACGGGGCTGTTTTTATTCCTCCACCACGGTGAGGATATCGGTGAGCTGACAGTCCAGCGCCTCAATGATGCGGCCCAGGTTGTAGCTGTCTAAGCGGCAAACTTTGTTCTTGTAGTAGCTGTCAATAACGTGATATTGGATGCCGGTACGCTTTGCAAGATTATATCGGCTGATGTCATTGGCATCTAAATATTCGGCTAAACAAAACCGTACAACCTTCATTTCCATACCCTCTCTTTGTGATATATATCATAAAAGAGTTATATGCCAGTTGACAAGCAATGTCTTATGGTATATTCTAGTTAAAGTATATATGATAAGAGGTGAATAATATGACCGACTACAAGGGACTATACCACCTGCTCTTCAACGCCATCACCGACGCGCTGGAGGCGCTGGGCCGCCTGGACGTCCCCACTGCCAACCGGCTGCTGGAGGAGGCCCAGACCAAGGCGGAGGACCGCATTCTGGACCAGGCATAAAGCAGGGCGCACCGTCTGGTGCGCCCTGCGCTTGCTGCAAAAATTTTAACAAATTGAAAAATTCCTCTTGACTTTGGCGCTTCTTTGCGTTACACTTCAACGGTACAAAGCGTCAAAGCAGACGCAAAGGAGAGGAATGTTTCTATGGCAATCAAAATTATTATGCTGCTGGTGTTCTTCGGGGTCATGGTCGGCATCGGCCTGTACTGCCGGAAAAACGCCACCGACGTCACCGGCTTCGTGCTGGGCGGACGCTCCGTGGGCCCCTGGCTCACCGCCTTCGCCTACGGCACCTCCTATTTCTCCGCCGTGGTCTTTGTGGGCTACGCCGGGCAGTTCGGCTGGAAGTACGGCATTGCCGCCACCTGGGCGGGCATCGGCAATGCGGTGCTGGGCTCTCTGCTGGCCTGGGTGGTGCTGGGCCGCCGCACCCGGATCATGACGCAGCACCTGGACAGCGCCACCATGCCCGAGTTCTTCGGCAAGCGCTTCGGCTCCAAGTCCTTGAAGATCGCCGCCTCGGTGATTATCTTCATCTTCCTCATCCCCTACACCGCCAGCCTGTACAACGGCCTCAGCCGGCTGTTCGGCATGGCATTTGACATCGACTACGCGGTGTGCGTCATCGTGATGGCTATCCTCACCGGGGTGTACGTCATCGCCGGGGGGTATATGGCTACCGCCATCAACGACTTCATCCAGGGCATCATCATGCTCTTCGGCATCTGCGCCGTCATTGCGGCGGTACTGGGCAGCCAGGGCGGCTTTATGGCGGCCCTCACCAAGCTGGCCCAGGTGTCCAACGAGACCGCCGCCGGCCCGGTGGCCGGGGCCCCTGGGGTGTTCGCCTCCTTCTTCGGCCCCGACCCGGTGAACCTCCTGGGCGTGGTGATTCTCACCTCCCTGGGCACCTGGGGCCTGCCCCAGATGGTCCAGAAGTTCTACGCCATCAAAAGCGAGAAGTCCATCAACACCGGCACCGTGATTTCCACCCTCTTCGCCATGGTGGTGTCCGGGGGCTGCTACTTCCTGGGGGGATTTGGCCGGCTGTTTTCCGATGTGGTGGGCGTCACCGAGGCGGGCACCCCTGTGGGCGGCTTCGACGCGGTGATCCCCGCCATGCTCTCCGGCCTGCCTGATATTCTGCTGGCGGTGGTGGTGATCCTGGTGCTGTCCGCCTCCATGTCCACCCTCAGCTCCCTGGTGCTCACCTCCAGCTCCACCATGACCCTGGACCTGCTCAAGGGGCACATTATCAAGGAGATGAACGAAAAGAAACAGGTATTCATCATGCGCTGCCTGATCGCGGTGTTCATCGCCATCTCCGCAGTGCTGGCCATCATCCAGTACCGCTCCAGCGTCACCTTCATCGCCCAGCTCATGGGCGTCAGCTGGGGCGCTCTGGCCGGCGCCTTCCTGGCCCCCTTCCTCTACGGCCTGTACTGGCGCGGTGCCACCAAAATCGCCTGCTGGACCAGCTTCATCTTCTCCACTGTGGTCATGCTGGCCGACATCTCCCCCCTGAAGGCCAGCTTCCCCCCCATCCTGGTCTCCCCCATCAACTGCGGCGCCTTCTGCATGATCGCCGGGCTGGTCATCGTGCCGGTGGTGTCCCTGTTCACCGCCAAGCCCAAAAAGGAGCTGGTGGACGACGCCTTCTCCTGCTATGAGGAGAAGGTCACCGTCCGCAAGAGCCAGGCCCTGGGCGACCCCCAGTAAAATTCTCTCTTTCCAATTGACGGAGCCTGTGGTATGATACTACAGGCTTCGCCGGTTTTTATGCCGTGCAGGGGCGCACATTGCGTGCCCGTCCGTATGCGGACACATACCAACGGGCGGACAATGTCCGCCCCTACATCTCTCCAGAAAGGAACCGTACCCATGATCTTCGACATCCACACCCACACCTTCCCGGACAAAATTGCCCGGCCCACTATCGAAAAGCTACAGTCCATGTGCCACACTGTGGCCTTCTCCGACGGCACCGAGGCCGGCCTGCGCTCCTCCATGGACAAGGCGGGCATCGGCGGCTGTCTGGTCCTGCCGGTGGCCACCAGCGCCCACCAGGTGGTCCACGTCAACGACGCCTCCGCCCGGATGAACGACCGGGCCGGAGAGACCGGCCTGTGGTCCTTCGGCTGCATGCACCCCGACTTCCCGGACTGGAAAACCGAGCTGGCCCGCATCGCGGAGCTGGGCATGAAGGGGGTCAAGCTCCACCCCATCTATCAGGGAATCGACTTTGACGACCTGCGCTATCTGCGCATCCTGGACCGCTGCGGCGAGCTGGGGCTGGTGGTTCTCACCCACGCCGGGCGGGACATCGGCTTCCCCCTTCGGGACAACTGCACCCCGGAGATGACTCTCAACGCCCTGAAGCAGGTGGGGCCGGTAAAGCTCATCCTGGCCCACATGGGGGGCTGGCGGGAGTGGGACCGGGTGGAGGCCCTCCTGCCCGAGACCGGGGTCTATCTGGACACCGCCTTCGCCCTGGGCCGCATCTCCCCATTGGGAGACGGCTACTACGGCCCCTCCGACCTGCCCCTCATGGCGGTGGAGCAGTTTGTCCGTATGGTGCGGGAGTTCCCGGGCCGGGTCCTCTTCGGCACCGACTCCCCCTGGAGGGATCAGACCGAGGGGGTCGCCCTCATCGAGGCGCTGCCCCTCACCCGGGAGGAGAAAGACGGCATCCTGGGGGGCTACGCCCGGAAGCTGCTGGACATAGGAACGTAGGGGGCGGTCTCCGTGCCGCCCCGTTCCATCGGCGTTATCATCATTTCCGGGGCGGCGCAGAGGCCGCCCCCTACACGCAAAGGAGCGATACCATGTACATCGACCAAACCCGCTACACCACCCGCCCCACCGACGGCCGCATCCCCCAGGAGCTGGCCATCTACGACCGGCTGGAGGAGCTGAATATCCCCTACGTCCGGGTGGACCACGACCACGCCGACACCATCGAGATCTGCCACCAGGTGGAGCAGATTCTGGGCTCCGAAATCTGCAAGAATCTGTTTCTGTGCAACAAGCAGCAGACCGATTTCTACCTGCTTCTGATGCCCGGGGACAAGCCCTTTAAGACCAAATTCCTCTCCGCCCAGCTGGGGTGCACCCGGCTGTCCTTCGCCGACGGCGGCCACATGGCGGACTACCTCCAGACCGTCCCCGGCTCGGTCTCCGCCCTGGAGCTGCTCTTCGACACAGACCGCCGGGTCAAGCTGGTCATCGACCGGGACCTGCTGGCCGACGAGTTCATCAGCGGCCACCCGGGCATCTCCACCTCCACCCTCCAGCTGAAGCGGGAGGACCTGCTCCGCTTCGTGGAGGCCGCCGGCCACCCGCCCGTCTATGTGGACCTACCCGACCCCAGGGAGGAAACATGAACGGACACACCTCTGAACCCCTGCTTGAAAAAACCGCTTTTGCGGAAAAAATCCTGCAAAAATACGGCGCGGAGCTGGTGGGAACAACACGGGAGCTGGAGACATTTGGATATACTGACGGCACCTTTTTCCAGGAGGAAGTGGAAAAGCGGCTCTGGAAGCGGGGGAAGGACTACATCCGAGTGGATAAAATGTTCTTTTCAAGGGGGCCTTTTATTGTCCTGGAGTTCTCAGACAGGCCGGAAGGGCCCTATGAGGATGCGGACCCCTTCCCCTTTGATCTGCCTGACGATGAATTTGAGGCCGAAATCCGTTTTGCCCTTAGACTTGACCTGGAGCAGTTTTTGGAGCACATGCGGACACAGGGCTGGAAGGTGGAAACCCGGCCAAACCCTCCACTCCCCAAATGGGTCGCCGAGCGATACCACAATATCCCCGACCTGTGGCGACAGTTTACCGCTGCCGTCAGTGAGCTGTACAACGGCGACGAGACCACCTGGTTCCTGTGCGCAGAGGACTACGACTCCCGTTTGGACCACGCCTGGCAGTGGAATGAGTGGGAACAGCTCAGCCTGAAAAGCGCGGAGGGGGACAAGGCTTGGGAGGATGAAATAAGGATCTTCTGGGACCGTCACCTCCCCATCGTCATGTCTCTGAAAAACGGTTACTCCTATTACGCGATTTCCATGGAGGACGGCGCAGTTGTCTATGGAGCGGAGCCGGAATTTGAGGAGTGCGGACAGGCGGCCGCTTCCTTCCCGGAATTTCTTGCAAAAATTATGGATGGCACTATAGCTCTGTAAAATGGCAGCGCCGGCTTCAAGAAAGCCGGCGCTGTTTTGCTGTTAGCCGGAGGGGAGCAGTTCCCCCTCCAAAAATCCATCTCCCACGGCGGTAATCTGGACGTTCCGCAGCTGGTTATTGAGGTCCTCTCCGCTTTTGACCCGCACCTCGCTGTATCGGGCGGTGTGTCCCCGCCAGAAGCCCTCCCGCTCCTCCTCAAAGAGGACCTCCGCCGCCTGCCCCTCAAGCCGGGACAGGTAGTCCCGCTCCATTTTTGCGGCAATTCCAGCGGCTTTATGAGCCCGGGTCTCCTTGACGGCCCTGGGCACCTGGCCGGGCATGGCCGCCGCCGGCGTGCCGGGGCGGCGGGAGTAGGGAAAAATGTGCATGGCGGCGAAGCCGCACCGCTGGATGAACTCCAGCGACTGAGTAAATTCCTCCTCCGTCTCCCCGGGAAAGCCCACAATCATGTCGGTGGTGATGGCGGGGGTGTCAAAGTGCTTTCGCAGAAGGTTCACGCTCTCATAGAACCGGGCGGCGCTGTACCTCCGGTTCATCCGGACCAGGGTGGCGTCGCAGCCCGACTGCATGGACAGGTGGAAGTGGGGGCAGAGATTTTCCAGCTTCGCCGCCCGGAGGCAGAATTCCTCGGTGACGGTCCGGGGCTCCAGGGAACCCAGCCGAACCCGGCACCCCGGCGCGGCGGCGCACACCGCCTCCACCAGGTCGATAAGGGAGGTCCCGTCCCTAAAATCCCGGCCCCAGGAGGAGATCTCGATGCCGGTGAGCACCAGCTCCCGATAGCCCTCCGCCGCCAGCTCCGCCGCCTGGGCGGCGGCTTCCGCCAGAGGCAGGGAGCGCACCGGCCCCCGGGCGTAGGGGATGATGCAGTAGGCGCAGAAGTTGACGCACCCGTCCTCCACCTTGAGCATGGCCCGGGTGCGGCCCTCCAGCCCCCCGGCGGGGAGGGGCTCGAAGGTCCGGCGCTTCATGGCGTCGTCCAGGGCGGTGAGCTTCTCCCGTCGCTCCTCACAGGCCCGCTCCACCAGCTCCACAAAGCCGGTCCGATCTCCCGTGCCCGCCGCCAGGTCCACAGGCAGGTCCGCCATATCCCCTGGGTGGGTCTGGGGGTAGCAGCCACACACCGCTACCACCGCCCCCGGGGCCCGCTTCCGGGCCTGTCGGACCGTCTGCCGGGACTTCTTGTCGCTCACCGCCGTGACGGTGCAGGTGTTGATGATGTAGGCGTCCGCCTCCCCCTCGAAGGGAACCAGATCATGGCCCCGGGCGGCGAACAGTTGCTCCAGCGCCTGGGTCTCATACTGGTTGACCTTGCAGCCCAGGGTGCAGAAGGCGACCCTCATGCGCCGTGGCTGGGAATCATGGCCAGAATCACCAGGTCCTCGTCGCTGTCGTTGATGAGGCTGTGCTCGTGGCCCTTGGGGCAGTAGTGGCAGGAGCCGGCGGACAGGGGCTCGTATTCCCCGTCGTACAGCACCTTGCCCCGGCCGGACAGGATGTAGATCATCTCGCTGTCCGTCTCGTGGGTGTGCAGGCCGATGGTGCTGCCCGGGGTGAGCCGGCTGCGCATGATCTTGGTGTCCTCGTTGACAAACATCCGGGCGATCAGCTCGCCCTCGCCCCCCCGCATCTTGGGGATGACCTTCTCCTCGATTTTTTCAAAGTTCAGTAACATGGTTTTTTCCTCCTCATTTTTATATGGTACACTTTCGTAGGGCGGGACGACCCGGCCCGACGCTTTCCATCGCCGCATCCGTTCTAATGACGGCGCGCCCTGCGTGCGTCTGTAGGGGCGGACATTGTCCGCCCGCCTTTTACGAACCCAGTCCATTGACTGCGGGCGCACAATGTGTGCCCCTACACGTCCTCCCCTTTTCGCCCGGGAGAGGGCGGCGCGCCGGGTCGTCGCGCCCTACATGCGTTTATTCTGCGGGCAGATGATATCCGCCCCTACACGTCCTCAAACACGCAGTCCGCCCAGGACATCTGATAGTGCTCGTTGTTATAGTCCGGGTCGTCCATCTGCCCGGCGAGCTCCGGGTGGAGCATACAGGCTGTGTGCTCGCTGATATGCAGCCTTGTGTTTTGGGTAAACGCCGCCCCCTGGGCCGCATAGAAAACCATCTGCTTAAAGATATCCATCGCCCGGCCCTGCTCTCCCTGGGGCACCCCCTCCAGCCCAATGTCCGGCCGCCCGAATTTCAGCATGCCCCGGGTGTGGAGCCAGAAGCTGCCGCCCTCCATGGGGCTCCATAGGAAGGTTACGTGCTCCCAGGGGGAGAAGGGCGGATCAAAGAGCGATTTCCACCCCTGGGGCGAAATCAGCCGCAGGGCGTGCAGGTCCAGCACCGCCTCCGCCCCCATATCCAGCGCCGCCTGGACAATGCCCACGGCATTGCGCAAGTAGTCCAGAGTGTCGTCCTTCTGGACCTCCCCCTGGAGAATCAGCCAGGACTCCCCGGCCTTGGCCTTCTCATACAGGGCCTTGTCCTGATTTTCCAGCACCCGGCCCAGAACGCCGCCCAGCAGCTGGTCCATCTCGGCGGCGTGCTCTGCGCGGCGGAAGGCGTTGAGCACCAGCCCGGCGGGCACCTCGTCCACACGGTGCCGGGAGCGGGAAATCTCCAGCTCCGCCTCCCCGTCTATGCCAATCACCGCGTAGTACAGATAGGGCCGCCTGCCTGTGTCCTTGTAATAGGGGCGCGCATAGCATTGATCCATACCCGTTTACTCCTCTTTTGATTTGTTTTTCACCGGAAAACCCAGCTCCTCCAGCCCCGGGGACAGCCGCTCCACCAGCGGTGCACCGAACAGCCAGATCTCCCGCCGCCAGGGGTGGCCCAGATAGCCCCATTTCAGGTCCCGCTGGACAAAAAAGTAATAATCCCCGTCGGGGTAAAATTCTGGAAAATAGGCGTTATACCTCCCGCCAAAAATGCCGCCGTACCGCTCATCCTCCACCCAGTGGTCATGCTCGGTGACGGGCCTGCGGGGGTCATAGCGAAAGCCGCTGTGCTGCCAGTCCAGGGCGTAAATCCAGTCGTCCTCCCCCAGGCAGGCAACCAGAGCCTGGACAACTGCGGCCGCGAAGTCCT
The DNA here is from genome assembly GCF_009911595.1 of Colidextribacter sp. OB.20. GTDB lineage: Bacteria > Bacillota > Clostridia > Oscillospirales > Oscillospiraceae > Lawsonibacter. Next base: position 28,820 of record NZ_QWKG01000033.1, on the reverse strand, counting down.
CATACTGCCGGTCCACGGGGTAGTAGGCCAGATCGTGGACCACCCAGGGCGCGGGGAGCCGGAAGGGAGGCTGACTGCTCCGGATACTGGGCTGGAATTGCAGCTCATTGTCGATTCTGTCCCAGATTTGGTTGTACTCCTCGTCCTCCAGGATAGAAAAGAAGGTTTCCAACGGACAGGTCCCCTTTCACCTTGTAGGGCGGGACGACCCGGCCCGCCGTTTTCCATCGCCGCATCCTTTAAATGACAGCGCGCCCTGTAGGGGCGGACATTGTCCGCCCGCCTTTTACGAACCTCGTCCATTGACTGCGGGCGCACAATGTGCGCCCCTACATGCCCTCCCCTTTTCGCCCGGGAGAGGGCGGCGCGCCGGGTCGTCGCGCCCTACACACGTTTATTCTGCGGGCGGATGATATCCGCCCCTACACGCCCTCCCCTTTTTCGCCCGGGAGAGGACGGCGCGCCGGGTCGTCGCGCCCTACCTGTCGCCGCTCGACGGCTCCTCCAAATCCTCCGGCTTCAGCTCCATGAGCTGCTCCTTGGTGGGCTCCTCCAGCTGAGAGACCCGGTCGGCCTGGCGGGCCACCGCCTGCTCGAAGAGGTTGCGCACGTCCCGGGCGTTGCCGAAGTTCTCGTCCCGGCTGTCGTAGAGCTCCTGAAGGTCCTTCTCCATGAACTGCTCCCCCTCCTTGGAGAGAGTGTAGCCGTTCTTTTTGCACATGGAGCGGAAGATATCCATGAGCTGAGGGCCGTCGTAGTCCTCGAAGAAAAAGTACTTGTTGAACCGGGACTCCAGGCCGGGGTTGGCGTGGATGAACTGCTCCATCCGGTCTGTGTAGCCCGCCACGATGACAATCAGGTCCTTCCGGTGGTCCTCCATGTTCTTGAGGATGACCTCAATGGCCTCGTGGCCGAAGTCGTTGGCGTTGTCGGCGTTGACCAGGGCGTAGGCCTCGTCGATGAACAGCACCCCGCCGATGGCCTTCTGGACGGCCTCCTGGGTCTTGAGGGCGGTCTGGCCCACAAACCCCGCCACCAGGCCAGAGCGGTCCACCTCCACCAGCTGGCCCTGGGACAGCACCCCCACGGCGTGGTAGATTTTGGCCAGCAGCCGGGCCACGGTTGTCTTGCCGGTGCCCGGGTTGCCCATAAACACCAGGTGGAGGGACATGGGGGGGACGGGCAGGCCGGCCTCCTCCCGCAGCCTGCGCACCTTTACCAGGTTGATGAGGCTCTTTACGTCCTTCTTCACCCGCTCCAGGCCGCAAAGCTCGTCCAGCTGGGCCAGCAGCTCCTCCAGAGAGGGCTCGGGCTCTTTGACGGGCTCCTCCGGCCCCTCTGCCGCAGGAGCGGCCCTCTTCTCCGCCGCCGGAGCTGCGGGGGAGGCGGGCCGGGGGGCGATAAACTCGTCCGCCCGCACCGCAGGGCGGTCGGCCCGCAGGCCGTCCTGGTCGCACAGCTCCAGCAGAGCGCCGCTGCAGGCGTTTACAAAGCCTGCCTCACTCTCGCTGACCACCCCGTCCACCGCGGCAAAGAGGAGCAGGAGCAGGGTCAGCTGGTCGGCGAACCGCCGGGCCAGGGCAGTGCCCCTCATCCTGTCATAGCGCCGCAGATCCTCGAAGAAGGCGGGGGGCTGGAACAGGTCGAAGTTGGCCACGCCGGAGGCCACCTCCCAGTACAGGGCGGAGGGCACCGGGTTGCCCGGGGACCAGATGGCGTTGTAAAACTCCACGTGCCGGGGGGTGATGGAGCTGGCGTTGTCCGCCTGCCAGACCCCCAGGGCGTAGCTGCGGAGATAGCCGTCCACCTGTCGGCTGAAGGTCAGACGCAGGGAGGGGTCGGGAATCAGCTTGCGGAAAGCGGCGGCCGCCTCCGCGTACTGCTTGTGGACCTCGCTGGCGGTCATCAGGGTGCTCATAGGCGGGACCTCCTCACTTGGATGGCCCTATTATAGTAAAAAGCGGCGGACAGGTCAAGTGGGGGCCGCCGCCTTTGGCGGCCCGTTCTCCCAGGTCTGCCGGTCGATTGACATAAAATTGTGAATATTTTGTTATTTTGACGATTTGCCGTTGACGGGGGAGAAAAATACCTGTAGAATAGGACCATATCGAATGAATAAGGATTGGAGACACAACCATGGCTGAAAGACAATCTCCCCCCTCCCGCGGCGGCGGCGAGCGCCGTCCCACAGGCGCCCGGGATCGGGATGAATACCAGCAGCCGGCCTCTCAGAGCCGGAGCGGCCCCCGTCAGCCCTCCTCCCAGGGCCGGGACGGCTACCGTCAGCCCTCCTCTCAGGGCCGGGACGGCTACCGTCAGCCCTCCTCTCAGGGCCGGGACGGCTACCGTCAGCCCTCCTCTCAGGGCCGGGACGGCTACCGTCAGCCCTCCTCTCAGGGCCGGGACGGCTACCGTCAGCCCTCCTCCCAGAGCCGGAGCGCCCCCCGTCAGCCCGCCCCCGCACAAAGCCGGAGCGACGACCGAGGCCGGCGGCAATCCCCCCCCCGGCGCAACGATGTCATCCGCTGCGAAAACTGCGGGGAGGACTACTCCGTTACCTATAAGCGCTGCCCCTTCTGCGACGAGCGCCCCAGCCGGGGCGGCATCTCGGGCAAGCGGGTGGCCAACACCCGAGGCGGCGGCTACGGCCGGCCCGCCTCCGCCCTGAAAACCGCCACCTGGATCGGCTCCTTTATCGTGGTCATCGCCGCTCTGGTCATCATCTACCGCTTTATGGGCGCCCCCTTCTTCGGCGGAGGCAAGAACCCCAGCGGCAGCCAGAGCCCCGGCTCCTCCTCTGTAGACAGCTCCTCCGCCTCCGGCGGCAGCTCGGTCAACACCCCCGTCACTCCGGCGGTGGAGTCCATTGCCCTGAGCCAGAGCGAGCTCACCCTGGAGCCCGGCCAGACGAATACCCTCACCGCCAGCCTGCTCCCCGCGGGGGCGGAGGGGACTGTCACCTGGTCCAGCAGCAACGAGGCCGCCGCCACAGTGGACGCCTCCGGCAATGTCACCAACGTGAACACCGGCGCCTCCGGCGCTCAGGTCACCATCACCGCCTCCTGCGGCGGCGTCAGCGCTGAGGCAACGGTCTACTGCAAGCCCAGCGGGACCATCCCCAGCGGCGGCCAGCAGGGCAAAATCGTCAACGCGGACAAGGGCGTCAATATCCGCTCCGGGCCGGGCACCGACTACGACAAGGTCGCCAGCGTCGGAAACGGCAGCACCGTCACCGTCCTGGGCGAGGAGAACGGCTGGTATAAGGTTGCCTACAAGACCAATCAGACCGGCTATATCCGCAAGGACTTTATCTCCATCAGCTGAACAGCGGGCCCCCGGCGCAGGCCGGGGGCCCTAAGCGTGCACACCCCAGGCTCCCCTTGAACCGCCCCTGTAAAGCCGGATGGCAGACAAAAGCCCCCTGATGCAGGACTGCATCAGGGGGCAGCTTATTTTTCCGCGCGGGGCTTTTATGCTGTCTGAGGCTGGCCGCCTTGGACGGAGTTTTTTCACACCTCCATGATAACAGGCAGGATCATGGGGGAGCGCTTGGTTTTCTTGTAGAGGTAGCCGGACAGATCCCCCTTGATGGCCCCCTTGATGGCAGACCAGTCAGTGGAGTAGCGGGTGTCCACATGCTGGAGGGCCTCCAGGGCCACCTGACGCAGCTCCTCCAGCAGGCCTTCGGACTCCTTCACATAGACAAAGCCCCGGGTGATGATATCCGGGCCGGAGACCAGCCCGCCGTTCTCCCCGGACATGGACAGGGCCACCACAATCATGCCGTCCTCGGCCAGGTGCTTGCGGTCCCGCAGGACCACGCTGCCCACGTCGCCCACGCCGTAGCCGTCCACAAAGACCTGCCCGGCGGTGACGGTGCCCGCCAGCCTGGCCGAGCCGGGGGTGAGCTCGATCACTCGCCCGATGTCGCTGATGAGAATATGATTGGCGTCCATTCCCATCTCCCGGGCCAGCTTGGCGTGGAGCTGGAGCATCCGCTGCTCCCCGTGGACGGGGATGAAGAACCTGGGCTTGACCAGGGCGTGGACGATTTTCAGCTCCTCCTGGCAGGCGTGGCCTGACACGTGCAGAGCCAGGTCCCGCTCGTTCATCACCTCCACGCCCTTGCGGTACAGCTCGTTGACCACGTTGCCGATGGCGTTCTCGTTGCCCGGGATGGCGGAGGCGGAGATGATTACCCGGTCGCCGGGGAACAGGTCCACCTGCCGGTGGGTGTTGAAAGCCATGCGGGTGAGGGCGGACATGGTCTCTCCCTGACTGCCGGTGGTGATGATGCACACCCGGTCCTTGGGCAGGGACTTGATGTGGTTCAGGTCCATGAGGATGCCGTCTGGGATGTTCATATAGCCCAGCTCAGAGGAGACCCTCATCACGTTCTCCATGGACCGGCCGGTGACGGCCACCTTCCGCCCATAGCGGGCGGCCACGTCGATGACCTGTTGGATGCGGTCCACGTTGGAGGCAAAGGTGGTGACGATGATCCGCTCCTCACAGCCCCGGAACAGGGCGTCGAAGGAGGCGCCCACGCTGCGCTCAGACCGGGTGTAGCCCGAGCGCTCCACGTTGGTGGAGTCGGCCAGCAGGGCCAGCACCCCCTCCTTGCCCAGCTCGCCCAGCCGGGCCAGGTCCATCATGCCCCCCTGGATGGGGGTGGCGTCGATCTTGAAGTCGCCGGTGTGGACGCAGGTGCCCGCCGGGCACTTGATGGCGAAGGCCACCGCATCGGCGATGGAGTGGTTCACATGGATGAACTCCACGGTAAACCGCCCCGCCTTGACAAGTTGGCCCGCCTCGCAGGTGATGAGCTTGGTCCGGTCCAGCAGCCGGTGCTCCTCCAGCTTCAGCCTGATGAGCCCGGCGGACATGCGGGTGGCGTAGATGGGGGCGTTCACCGACCGCAGCACATAGGGCAGGGCCCCGATGTGGTCCTCGTGGCCGTGGGTGATGAAGATGCCCCGGATTTTGTTCTGGTTCTTGATAAGGTAGCTCACATCGGGGATGACCACGTCGATGCCGTACATGTCGTCGTCAGGAAAGCCCATGCCGCAGTCCACCACGACGATGTCGCCCCCGTATTCGTATACAGTGAGGTTCTTGCCGATCTCGTTGAGACCGCCAAGGGAAATAATTTTCAGTTTTTCTGCCATAATTGCTCCTTTTTTCATTGATGTTGATGTAGCCTGACAGAAAGGCCCACAGAAATCAGACGAAGGACTGTCCCGCTCCGGCCCTGCCTCGCCGGTTTGGGTGCGCGGTCCCTTCGTCTTCCGATGTCTCTCTGTCGTTGTAACGTCCGCGAGCCGTCCCCGCCTGTCCTGCGGTTCGGGGTCTGCGGAATATATTTAGACGCCGGGGCGGGAGGGATTCTCCCGCCCCCTTTTGGCGTTTAAATCGAATCTGTTCTCTGCCCTGCCGGCCATCCCCCTGTGTAGGGCGGGACGACCCCGGCCCGCCGCCCGCTCTGAAATCTCTGTCTGATATAAGGCGCGCCGAGTCGTCGCGCCCTACAGAGCGGCGGATATCTGCAAGGCATAATAGATGTTTATAGTTTACCACACTTTTCCTGAAAAGTATACTATGCGTTTCAGAAGAACAGATATGCCGTTACTTGTCCTCCTCTTGGGCACATTGCTCAGAAATCGCCCGGTCCAGCTCCGCCGTCCGGTTGGCGTAGAAGTCGCACAGCTCGGCGGCCAGCTCCAGGTCGGGACCCTCGGCCACAATGCGCAGGGCGGACCGCCGGGCCAGGGGGGTCAGATAGACCCAGCCGTTCCCGGTGCGCAGGCGCAGCCCCTCTCCCGCAGGGACGCGGGCACTCTCCCGGGCCAGGGCCTGCATCACCCGGCCCCGGTCGGAGCTGAGGGGAATCTCCCGCCGCCAGGCGGAGAACCGGGGCGTCTTGGCCACCAGAGCCTCCAGCTTCTGGCCGGAGACGGCCATCCGGGAGCAGATGCGCACGGCGGCGGCGGGGGCCTGGCTCAGCCAGGGCTGGGCGGCATAGAGGGCGGAGGCCTGGTCCCCGTCCCGGTCCAGCCGCAGGACAGTGCCGCCGTAGCCGGCGGCCACCAGCTCCACCGCGGCGCTGGCTCCGGCGGGAACAGCCACCTTCCCGGCGCCGTTTTCCATCTCAATCAGGGCCAGCAGGGTGAGCAGCTGTCCCGGGTCCACCTCCGCCCCCTGTTCGTCCCGGGCGGTGAGGACAAAGCCTCCCCGCCGGGCCTGGAAGGCAGCAATTCCGGGCCGCCACTCCTTTTCCAGCCTGCACCCCAGAGCGGAGAGAGCCGCCCGGAGGGCCCGGTCCTCAGGGGTGGAGTCCCCCGCCGCCACAGTCACCCTCCGCAGAGCGGGGCGGCGCAGGGCGGCCCCCTCCGCCACCCCCCGGGCCCACTGGTTTTGGGAAAATTCCATCTGCCGCAGCCGGCCCACCTGGCCGCTGCGAGCCCGGTGGAGCTCCCCCTGGAGCAGGGCGTGCTCCAGCTTCCGCTCCCGCTCCCGGCCCAGGGGCAGGCCGTCCTGCCCAAAGAAGTGGAGGTAGACCCTCCCCTCGCTCTCCTCCACAAAGAGGGAGGCGGGCAGCTGGAAGCGCGCCGCCGCTCCGGCCCCCTCCACGGGACTGTCCAGGGAGTGGGTGAGGGCATCCCCTCCGGCGGCGGCCACCCCCACCGCGGCGGCCCGGGCCAGCATCCCGGCTCCGGGGGTGTGAGAGCAGCCCAGGCCCACCTGGCCCCCAGCCCCCAGAACGCTGCCCAGGGCCATCATGGCCTCCGGACCCATATCCTCCCCCAGCACTCCCCGGATGACTCCGCCGTCGCTGAACCGCAGGGCGGTCCTCTGGCTCCCGCTGGTAATGGACCGGGCCAGACGGCAGGCCGCGGGGGCGGTCTGCCCCGGCCAAAGCTTCACCTTTTCCAGCAAAATTGCTCCCTCCTCCGCCAGGGCGTTCTCCCCCAGGACGGCCCCCTCATTGAGGACCGCCCCCTTGCGGGCGGAGGCGTCCCGGCACAAAATTGCCCCGTACAGGGTGGTCCGGGGCCCGGCGGCGGCGTTTTCCAGCAGCACCGACCGCTGGACCATCGCCCGTTCCCCTACGGCGGCCCCCCGCTCCAGCACGGTGTGGGGGCCCACCAGACAGCCCGCCCCCAGGGAGACCCCCTCGCCGACCCAGCAGGGGGGCACCAGATTGAGCTCCGGGGGCAGGGGCTGGGCGGACCACACCCCCGCCGACCGCTTGGGCAGGCCCATATCCAGCCTCACCTTGCCCGACAGAGCGTCGCAGGCGCAGTCCAGATAGGCCCCGCAGTCCCCCATATCCCGCCAGTAGCCCTCCAGGGGCAGGCCATAGAGGGGCGCCCCCTCCCGGAGAAGGGCGGGAAACAGGTCCTTGCCGAAGTCAAAGACCTGCCCCTCGGGCACCCTGTCCATGGCGGCGGGGGACAGCAGATAGATGCCCGTGTTGATCTGGTCGGTGAACACCTGGCCCCAGCCCGGCTTCTCCACAAACCGCTCCACCCTCCCCTCCCCGCCGGTGAGAACCAGGCCATACTCCAGGGGATTGGGGTGGCGGTAGAGGGCCAGGGTGGCCTGGGCCCCCCGCTCCTGGTGAAAGTGGAGCAGGGCGGTCAGGTCCAGGTCGCAGACGCAGTCCCCGCTGATGACCAGAAAGTCCTCCCGCCCCAGATGGTCCATGCAGGCCTTGACGCTGCCCGCCGTCCCCATAGGCTCCTCCTCTGTGAACCAGGTCAGCCGCACCCCGAGCTGCTCCCCGCTCCCGAAATAGTCCATCACCGCCTGAGGCTTGTAGCACAGAGTGACGCAGATGTCGCCAACCCCGTGGGACCTCAGAAGGTTGATGATGTGCTCCATCACCGGCCGGCCCAGCAGGGGGGTCATGGGCTTGGGCCGGCCCAGGGACAGGGGGCGCAGCCGGGTGCCCTCACCGCCCGCCATAATCACTGCCTTCAAACGCTTCGCCATCCTTCCATCCGTTTGTAACGGTTAGTATGGCTTTTATCAGAGGCTTTCAACCTTGTTTAAAGCGGCAAAATATGGTATACTGTGAAAAAACAGGAGGGATTTACATGGACATCAGACCGGGGCGCTACCGCCACTTCAAGGGAAGGGAATATGAGGTCATCGGCACGGCCTTCCACTCGGAGACCCTGGAGCCCATGGTGGTCTACCGGGCGCTGTACGGGGAGGGGGGCCTGTGGGTCCGCCCCGCTGCCATGTGGAACGAGCAGGTGGACCGGGAGGGGTACTCCGGGCCCAGATTTATTTACACAGGAGAGGGAATATGAACATTCAGATTTTCGGAAAGAGCAAGTGCTTCGACACCAAAAAGGCGGAGCGGTGGTTTAAAGAGCGGCGGATCAGGTTCCAGGCGGTGGACCTGAAAAAGCAGGGGATGAGCCTGGGGGAGCTGACCAGCGTGAAGAACGCGGTGGGACTGGAGGCCATGGTGGACCCCGGTCACCCGGACGCGGTGCTGGTGTCCTATCTGGCGTCTGACCAGGCCAGGCTGGAGAAGCTCTTCGAGTGCCCCGCCCTCCTGCGCACCCCCATCGTCCGCAACGGGAGGCAGGCCACGGTGGGCTTTCGCCCGGAGGTGTGGGAGGGGTGGAGTTAATCCACAGCCCTCAGGAGAGCATACAAAAGCCTCCCTTCGTGAAGGGAGGTGTCATTTGCGGAGCAAATGACGGAGGGTTTTTTCCTGTCTGTCTTTTTAGGAAAACCCCCACCCGGCTTCGCCGGGAGCCCCCTTTTCGAAGGGGGCCTTTGGCGCGCCGCCTTTAAAAGTCCGTTTTATGGTACATCATATCCCCTACACTGGGGCGTGAAACCTGGAAAGGAGGATATTGTCTATGGCGAAAACCACCAATCAAAAGACCAAGCTGCTCCATCTGGCCCGGATACTCCTGCAGCAGACCGACGAGGACCACCCTCTCACGGTAGCCCAGCTCATCGAGGGGCTGGCCCGGCAGGACATCAAGGCCGAGCGCAAGAGCGTCTACGACGACCTGGAGTCTTTGAGGCTGTTCGGGCTGGACGTGCAGTGCCGGAAGGGCAAGAGCCCGGGCTGGTTTGTGGGCAGCCGGGACTTCCAGCTGCCAGAGGTCAAGCTGCTCATGGACGCGGTGCAGTCCTCCCGCTTCATCACCCAAAAGAAGAGCGACGCCCTCATCCGCAAGCTGGAGGGGCTGGCCAGCGTCCACCAGGCCGGCCAGCTCCAGCGGCAGGTCTACGTTGACCGGCGCATCAAGGTGATGAACGAGAGCATCTATTACAACGTGGACAAGCTCCACACCGCCATCGCCGGCCAGAAGGCCATCACCTTCAAATATTTCGACTTCGACATCGCCCGGAAACGGGTGTTCCGCCAGGAGGGGAAGCGGTATGTGGTCTCCCCCTACGGCCTGATCTGGAACAGCGAGAACTACTACCTGGTGGCCTTTGACCACACCCATCAGGAGATGCGCCACTACCGGGTGGACAAGATGGCGGAGATTGTGGTCACCTGCATGGGCCGGGAGGGGAAGGGGCAGTACCCCAATTTCCAGCTGGCGGAGTACGGCCAGAAACACTTTGGCATGTACAGCGGCCAGGAGGTGAGAGTCACCCTCCGGGGCCGGCGGGACAAGGCCAGCCTGGTGTGGGACCGCTTCGGACAGGACGTGATCCTGGTCCCCGACGGGGAGGAGCACTTCACCGTCACCCTGCCGGTGGTCATCAGCCCTCAGTTCTTCGGCTGGCTGCTGGGGCTGGACGGCAGCATCACCCTGGCGGGCCCCAGAGAGGCTGTGGCCGCCTACCAGCGGCGTCTATCGGCGGCGCTGGATGAATTGTCCTGAGCTGCCAGGGCCTGTTTGAACAATGTCAGTCAGCGCCTAAATTAAAATTCGTTAAAAATTTTGTCGAGACAGTGGTATTTTTCATAGCGGTATGATATGATAGGAGTGACAGAGAATCGCTTTGATCCGAAGGGAGGAGTTGTTGTGGGATTTAAGGTGTTCTGGCTGGCCGCTGTGATCGCTCTGTGCGTGGGTGAGGCGGCCACGGTGGGCCTGGTCTGCATCTGGTTTGCCGTAGGGGCGCTGGGCGCCTTTGTGGCGGCCTGCGTGGGCGGGCCGTTCTGGCTCCAGCTTATTGTGTTCGCGGCGGTGTCCGCGGCGGCTCTGGCCCTGGTGCGGCCCGCAGTATCCCGGTTGATCCACCCCCGGCGCTCCCCCACCAACGCTGACCGGGTTATCGGTCAGACCGCCCTGGTTACAGAGGCGGTGGACAACGAGGCCGGCACCGGCCAGGTAAACGTTATGGGCCAGATCTGGACCGCCCGCAGCCAGCTGGGCGTGGTCATCCCCAGCGGAACCCAGGTCAGGGTCCAGCGGATCGAGGGCGTGAAGGTATTCGTTGAGACCCTGTGACCACAGTACCATATCAACCATCATTCAAAAAGGAGAGAGCAGTATGGATATTTTATTCGCAATCCTTCCCTGGGTAGCTATTGTTATTGTAGCGCTGATTATTTTCGGCTCCTGCATCAAGATTGTGCCTCAATCCCGGGCCTACGTCATCACCCGGCTGGGCCGGTTCCTTACCGTCTGGGACGAGGGCGTAAAGTTCAAGGTCCCCTTTGTGGACCGCATAGTAAAGAACGTGTCCCTGAAGGAGCAGGTGGTGGACTTCGCCCCCCAGCCCGTCATCACCAAGGACAACGTGACCATGCAGATCGACTCGGTGGTCTACTTCCAGATTACCGACCCCAAGCTGTATACCTACGGCATTGAGAACCCCATGTCCGCCATCGAGAACCTCACCGCCACCACCCTGCGGAATATCATCGGCGACCTGGAGCTGGACCAGACCCTCACCAGCCGGGACCACATCAACACCAAGATGCGCGCCCTCCTGGACGAGGCCACCGACCCCTGGGGCATTAAGGTCAACCGGGTGGAGCTGAAGAACATCATGCCCCCCCGCGACATTCAGGAGTCCATGGAGAAGCAGATGCGGGCCGAGCGTGAGCGCCGCGAGTCCATCCTCCAGGCTGAGGGCCAGAAGCAGTCTCAGATCCTGGTGGCCGAGGGCGAAAAGCAGTCCGCCATCCTCCGGGCCGACGCCGCCAAGCAGGCGGCCATCCTCCAGGCCGAGGGCGCCAAGCAGGCCAAGATTCTGGAGGCCGAGGCCGAGGCTGAGGCCATCCTGAAGGTTCAGCAGGCCACCGCCGACGCCATCCGCCTGATCAACGAGGCCGCCCCCGGACAGGGCGTGCTGACCATCAAGGCCCTGGAGGCTTTCACCGCCGCCGCCAACGGCAAGGCCACCAAGATCATCATCCCCTCCGAGCTCCAGGGCATCGCCGGCCTGGCCGCCGCCGCCAAGACCGTCTTCGACACCGAGGACCCCAAGGCCACCATCACCAAAACCGTGCCCAGACAGTAAAGTCCGGAGCAGGATCATTAAAATGATCCGCATGGTCCTGGATGGCTGCAAGGATCTGGAAAAGGCAAAGCGGAAGGTCGAAGAGCTGTTAGAGGACAAGAAAAAGGAAAACTGAGAAAGGGCAGACAGAGCAAAAGGAGGTAAATTTAATGCCTACGGAAAAGGATTATAAAGTAATCGAAAAAGCAACTATTTACGACCTGCGCCGTCTGTTCAAGAACAGCGATAAAGCCACATATACCAAAGAGGAGCTGTGCGACCTGCTGGACACCATAGCAGACGCAAAGGATCAGGAATAAACGCAAGGGGCCGGGGAAATTCCCCGGCCCTTCTCATAAGGAGGAATTGTTATGGCTGTGCGCAGCGTTCCGGTGAAGGGGAAGCTCATTCAAATGGTGGAAACCCAATTCCCCGGCTTCCGCTTTGTCAGCGAGTCGGGCGGGACCTACGGCTTTGTCCGGGAGAAGCCGGGCTATTGGTATGACTACCTGCCCATCGACCGATACTTCGAGGATGGCAAGGGCGACCTGTCCATCAATTGGTATCTGATCGGCGGCGGGCACGTCCCCGACTGGTACGACTGGACTGGCCTTCTGCACATGCCCTGGCGGGTCAACAGCGCCCGGGGCGGGCCGCCCAACTATCTCATCGGCCAGCTGGCGGCCGACCCCAGCGAGCCCTCCTCTCTCCTGACCTCCCCCGGCCCCATGGAGCCTATCCGCTACCAGACAGGGCCGCAGAAGCAGCTGGAGCAGGCCTTGGAGGTGCTCTCGGACAAGCTCCGGCGGTACGCCATTCCGGCTCTGGAGACACCCCTCAAGCCTGCGGAGGAGCGCAGGCTCGCCCGTTGGCGTCTTTTGGCGGAGCGCATCCTGCCCCAGATTGAGACGCTCTCCCTCCAGGCCCCAGGGGCGCTGGAGGAGCTGAAGGCCTGGCACAAACAGAAGGCCCGGCGGTGGAAGGAGAGCGTTGATACAAACAATCACCCCATCATGGCCCGCTGGCGGGAGGAAATCCGCTGCCTTCCCGGCTTTGCGGAGGAGTGGGACAGCTCCCCCATTCTACGCGAGTGGGTGTTCAACTGGTTTACCCACGCCTTTTATCTGCACCCCTGACGAATATTTTTCTTGACGGAAGTATATACTATGTATATACTATATGAAAAGGGAGTGATTTGTGCATGTACGCGACCATTCAAAAATGGGGAAACAGCAACGGGCTGCGTATCCCCAAGCCCCTTTTGGACGCTCTGGGGCTTCGGGAGAATGACCGGGTGGAGCTGACGCAGACCTTGAACACCATTACCATCCAAAAGGCTGTTACGGCGCCGCACAGGAGCCTGGAGGAACGCCTGACCGCCTTCTACGGGAAACCGATCGAGGAGATCGGGTCCCTCCAGGAGGAAGAAGTGGACTGGGGAAGGGCGGAGGGTGACGAGATATGGTGACGGTGTTTGAGCAGGGTGACATCGTGTACCTGAATTTTGATCCCCAGTCCGGACATGAGCAGAGAGGCCGCCGCCCGGCTCTTGTGGTCAGCAATAATTTGTTCAACCGGGTCAGCAGCTTGACGATGGTATGTCCCATTACCCACACGGACCGGAGCCACCCCTTCCATATCCGGCTGGATCAGCGGACAAAGACGGAGGGCGTTGTGATGTGTGACCAGGCCCGGATGCTGGACCTGTCCAGCCGGAGCGCGTCCTTTGAGGAGCGGGCCCCCGCGGAGATCACGGCGGAGGCCGTAGACCTGATTATTGGCTTTGTAGAAATAAAGGAATAAAAACATATTTTTCATCGCAATTTTTTCGCCCTGCCGCACATACTGACAGCAAAAGCGTCAAGGAGGCGGCGGGTTGATGAGCAGGAAAAAATTAGCGGCTCTTTTGTGTGTGCTGGCGCTGGTTATGGCCCTCCCCGGGCAGCCGCAGACCGCGCCCGCAGGTGGGCCGGCGGCGGTGACGGTGGACAGCCCGCCCCTGGTGGCCCTCACCTTTGACGACGGCCCCCGGTCCTCCACCACCGGCCCTCTGCTGGATGGCCTGGCTCTGCGGGAGGTGCCCGCCACCTTTTTCCTGGTGGGCAGCCGCATCCCGGGCAACGAGGACCTGGTCCGGCGCATGGCCGCCGAGGGTCACCAGATCGGCATCCACACCTATGACCACGTGGAGCTGAAGGGGCTGTCCCGGGGGGCCTTCGACCTCCAGGTGGGCCGGACCCGGGCGCTGCTCACCGGCCTGCTGGGGGAGGGGAACTACTGGCTCCGCCCGCCCTATGGGCTCATTGACCGGCAGGCCGAGGGCTGGTGCGGCGGGCCCATCATCCTCTGGTCGGTGGACCCGGAGGACTGGAAGGACGACAACATCGACCGGATTGTGTCCGCCATCGTGGACCGGGCCCGCGACGGGGACATCATCCTCATGCACGACCTGTTCCCCAGCTCTGAGCAGGCGGCTCTGCGCGTGGTGGACGCCCTGCTGGCCAAGGGCTTCTGCTTCGTCACGGTGGAGCAGCTGATGGCGGAGCGAGGGGTGGCTCCGGAGGCGGGCAGGGAATACCGGAAAATACCTCTCCCAGAAAAATAAATAAAATTTCTGAAAAACGATTGTATTTTTTCTGGCAATCATGTAAACTAGAGGCAGCAATTCTGTATGGGAGGTATCTGTTATGAAAGTTGCCCGTTTGGTTCTGAAGATTGTGGCGCTGTCTCTGGCCGCCGCCGCCGCTATTTGCGCCATTATCGCCTACTGGGACGGCCTCGCCGAGCTGGTTGATACCGCTAAGGGGAAGCTCCAGCATTCCGCCCACATCGACGAGTACGACGACTACGAGGAGTAAACGCTGACCGCCGGCCATTTGGCCGGCGGTTTCCTCTATCTGTACCACCGCAGACTGGCGGTGTCGCCGCTGCACCGCAGCAGGAGGGCGGTGAGCAGGCCGTCGGTGAGCACAGTGGTCAGGGCCAGCCAGCTCACCGGGGCGGGGACATGGGCCAGCCCTGGGGCCAGCAGGGGGTGCAGCCAGTAGACCAACCCCAGGGACAGCACTCCCCAGGCCAGAGAGAAGGGCAGGCAGACCTTTCCCTGGAGGTTCCCGGGCAGGCCGTCGTAGCTCCAGAAGGTCACCCCCAGCACCCTCTCATGATACAGGGCGGCGCAGTACTCCACCGCCGTGGCCGCCAGCCCTCCCAGAAGGAACACCGCCGGGGGCCAGGCCGCCGCCCGGCCGGCTAGGAGCAAAATGAGACAGGCCCCCGCCCCATACACCGGGCACAGCGGCAGCACCCACAGTCCCTTCCGGTCGGACCGGCCCCCCACCACCGCCGCGAAGGCCGCCTCCAGCAGAAAACCGGCGAAGCTGTACGCCGCAAAGCTCCAGAACCAGATCAAAAGACCCCTCCATTTCTCCCTGTTAGGGTGTGAAAATGGAGGGGGTTTATACAGTGATTTTCCAAATTGTACCCGGTCAGCAGCCTCCGTGATGGCCGCAGCCGTAGGAGACAGCCGTGGCCGTGGCGGCGCAGGACCCGTCGCAATAGCCGTAATCGTGGTGCGCGCCGCAGTAGGTGGCATAGCCGTGGGTGTGCCGGCCGGTGAGCTGGCAGTCCTCCAGGGGGCACAGGGCCTGGCAGGCGCCGTCGCAGTAGCCGCCGGCGTGGTCATAGCCGCAGTAGGGCGCGCCGTCGTGGTAGTGCCGGCCCGCTACTACGCAGTCCTCGAAGGGACACAGAGCCCGGCAGTTGTTGTCGCACACGCCGCTGCCATGGCCGTAGCCGCAGTAGGTCAAGCCGTCGTGGATGTGGCGGCCGGCCTCGGTGCAGTCCTCATAAGGGCAGACGGTGACGCTGGTCTGAACCTGCTGTCTGTATCTGCTGTGACGGCCCCATCCGCCATGATGTCCGTGGGCAGAGACGGGCACAATCAGCATTGCCGCCAGAACAGCGCACATTGCGGCAGCGAGCAGCCGACTCTTTCTCTGGAACATGGGAATAACTTCCTTTCTGTCCGCCTTGGGCGGGTGATACACATATTATAGCACACCCCACACCGGCGTTCAAGGAGAATATTTAAAGTTTCTGTTAAGATTCGGCTCCCTTGTCCCATATTCTCGCTTGCTAAACAGGGCGCTTTGTGGTAGGATAGCGGAAGAAATGGAAAAGGGGAAGATGGAATGCGTCATTTAATCGACTTTGGGGACCTGTCCCGGCAGGAGTGGGACGATCTGTATGCCCGGGCCAGCCAAATTATGGACGCCCCGGAGGGCTTTCTGGATACATGCCGGGGCAGGGTGATGGCCTCCCTGTTCTATGAGCCCTCCACCCGCACCAACTTCTCCTTCCAGACCGCCATGCTCCGTCTGGGCGGAACGGTGTTCGGCTTCGCCGACCCCAACTCCTCCTCGGTGTCCAAGGGGGAGACGCTGAAGGACACCATCAAGATGGTCTCCGGCTACGCCGACGTGGTGGTGATGCGCACCCCCTGGGAGGGGGCGGCCAAGGCGGCCTCGCTTTACTCCCACGTCCCGGTGGTCAACGCCGGAGACGGCGGACATATGCATCCTACCCAGACCACCGCCGACCTGACCACCATCACCCGCCTGCTGGGCGGAGTGGACGGGCTTTCGGTAGGTCTGTGCGGCGACCTGAAGAACGGGCGGACCGTCCACTCCCTCATCAAGGCTCTGGCCAAGTTTGAGAATGTCTGCTTTTTCCTCATCTCCCCCCGGGAGCTGGCCATTCCCGACTACATGCGCACCTTTATGCGGGAGAATAACATGCGCTTTACCGAGGTCACCGGCCTGGAGGCGGTCATCCCCCAGCTGGATGTGCTGTATATGACCCGCATCCAGCGGGAGCGCTTCGTGGACCCGCTGGAGTATGAGCGGTGTAAGGGGGTCTATATCCTCACCCGGCGGAAGCTGGAGCGGGCCAAGGAGCACATGCTGGTGATGCACCCCCTGCCCCGGGTGGACGAGATCGCCGTGGATGTGGACGACGACGCCCGGGCGGTGTACTTTGAGCAGGCCCGCTACGGCATGTTCGCCCGGATGGCACTGCTGGCCGACCTGGCCAACCAGCCCCGGCTGGACCGCGCCCAGGCGGTGGAGATTGGCACAAAGCCTGTCTGCCGCAACCCCCGGTGCATCACCCAGAGCCAGCCCTACCTGCCCCCCCTGGTGAAGAAAAACGGCGGCGTGGACTGCTGCGCCTTCTGCGACTCGGCGCTGGGGTAATTGGAGGCGTTGTAGGGCGCGACGACCCCGGCGCGCCATCTGACCACGGGCCGACGACTCGTCGGCCCCTACACCACAACAAGGAGATCATATTATGGGACTGTTTGACCGCTTCAAGAAAAAAGCGCCGGAGCCCGCCCCGAAGAGCGAGTGGCCCAAGCCCCCCAGGGAGGACACCATGGCCCTGCTGCTCATGGACCGGGTGCTGAAGAACGTCGGCCCGGCCATTGAACAGCTGCGAAAGACTTTTGGGGAGCGGTCTGTGAGCGGCATCGACCGCAGCCACCCCAAGGTCCCCGCCTTTACCGTCACGGTGGACGGACTGGAGTTCTGGTGCTCCTACCTGCCCATGCCGGTGCCTAAGGAGGAGCGGGACATCGCCGTCATGGCCCAGCACAACCTGTTCCTCAGCCCGGAGAGGCAGGAGGCCTTCTGTAACCACAAGTCCTTCTGGGTTTTGGCCCAGAAGGGAGGCGGAAAGACCCTGGAGGGCAAGCGCCGGGCCTGCTGGGACTTCAGTCTGGTGTGCGCCGCCCTGCTGGAGCTGGAGGGGGCCGTGGGGGTCTCGGTGACCAACACCGCCCTGCTGGTGAGCAAGGAAAACTACCTGTCCCGACGTGCCCAGATGGAGGAGGTGGGCCGGGACGACCCGGACTATTTCCCCGTTCCCCTGTGGGTCTGGTTCTATCGGGGCCTCCAGGAGGACAAGCCCACCATACAGACACAGGGGCTGGCGGAGTTCGGTCTGCCTGAGCTGGGATTCTTCGATCCGGAGCTGCCCGTTGAGGACACCTTGAACTACCTGTTCACCATGTCCAGCTGGCAGGTCACCGGGAAGCAGCTGTACCGGAACATGGCCCTCATCCCCCTCACCGAGGAGATAGAGGTGGTCAGCAAGCAGGAGGGAGACACCATCTTTTTTATCGGCGGTTGATCCGGCGGGGCGGCCCCGAGCCGCCCCGCTCCCGCCGGGAAAAATTTGCGCAAAAAGGCATTGACAGGCCGGAAGAAATGTGATAATATCAAAAGGCTGATGTAACAGGAACACCATCCATGCGGGTGTAGTTCAATGGTAGAATCCCAGCCTTCCAAGCTGGTCGCGTGGGTTCGATTCCCATCACCCGCTCCAGACGCGCCTGTAGCTCAGGTGGATAGAGCAGCTGCCTTCTAAGCAGCGGGCCGGGGGTTCGAGTCCCTTCAGGCGTACCACGTCAGTGATATGGTGGGTATAGCTCAGCTGGCAGAGCACCGGATTGTGGTTCCGGGTGTCGAGGGTTCGAGCCCCTTTACCCACCCCACAAGAAGGCGGAAGGCCGGAGCTTCTGCTCCGGCTTTCCCTCTTTTCAACACAGGGGTGTAGCCAAGCGGCAAGGCAAGGGACTTTGACTCCCTCATCGCTGGTTCGAGTCCAGCCATCCCTGCCACATCGTCGGTACAGGCTTCAAACCCGGCCCGCTTGTCCGCGAAGGGGTGCGTTGCATCCGTAGGGCAGCAAAGCCGCATTTGACGGGCCGCCTGGGGCAGCTTGGCCTCCTCAAAACGCAATCGCCACGACCCAGTAGCTCAGTTGGCAGAGCACCTGCCTTTTAAGCAGGGTGTCCGGAGTTCGAATCTCCGCTGGGTCACCAAAACGCGCAGATACGAACACTCTTTGTCGTGAGAAATGTATTTGCGATTGAAACAGAGATAGAGCCGAGGTTATAGGACCTTGGCTCTATCTTTTTATTCTAGAAAACTGCGAATAGACAAAATGGCCAAAAATCAACTGAGCCGCTGGAGTTTCCGCATACCGGAGTATCCTTCAGGAAATCCTTTACCAACTTCTCCGATATAGATACTGCCCTCACTGTCCACAGTAACGCCATGAGCAGTATGATATGCTTTAGCAGACTCATCCTTTTGGTCAAACGCAATTCGGTCCACGAGCTGTCCCTGAGAATTTATGATGGTAATACGGCTGGGACAACCATCAAAGGCAGCTCGGTGACAGCATTCCGAAACGTAGAGATTGCTGTCAGGTCCCATACACAAACCAGAAGGCCGGATGAAATTAGTCCAGCAGCCTTGTGGCCTGCCGCTGCGGTCAAAGAGCTGAACGCGGTTATTCTGACGGTCTGCCACATATATGATTCCCTGGTGATAAAAAATTCCGTGGGGCAGCTGAAATTGTCCCGGTGCTGTGCCAGGCTCTCCCCAACTGAACTCCAGCCTCCCCTCCGGGGAAAAGCAGTGAATCCTGGCATTTCCATAGCCGTCCGATACATAGAGTCTGCCATCCTCGTCTGATGTGATCCCGGTAGGATAATGAAAGGGCGGCCCGCTGTGAGTAATTGTTTTATAATCCTTGTTTATGCAGCCGGTATCAGATGGAACTCCGCGATTTCCAAGGACTCGAAGTAAAGTATGGTCAGGACGAAATTCATAAACGGCATGTCCTGCGTCGTCCACGATATAGATAGCATTTCCTTTCACAACATGGATTCCGTGTGGGCGTGCGAAGACCTGGTCGTCCCAGCGTTCTAGACATTGCCCCTTTCGGTCAAAGATTAAGATGGCAGGCCGTCTGCGGGTCAGCACATAGATATGGTCATCTTGGTCCCTGCCAACACCAGCGATTGGTCCGCTGATTTCCTGCGGGGGCACTTGAGCCCACTGGTCCACGGTTTGAAAGATTCCTGCCTTTGTCTCATAGCGCATCGTAAGTTCCGCCTTCCGTTAATAAATGTTCAAAAAATGGTTTTGGCTGATGGAATGTTTCCATAGTCAGTGTAATAAATTCTCGCAGCGCCTTACTCAAATATTCAGAGCGCCGGTAACACAGGAACGTACGGCCAGTGAATGCGTCATCCAGAATGGGAAACACATGGACCGCAGAGGTACCGCCGGCCAGGTTTTTAGCGAAGCTGTGCAGCGCGGTTCGTTCGTGGGCAAAGGTAACCCCCATCCCCGCGTAGCACAGCGCCAGCAGCGTCTCCAGGTCGGTACTTTCCAAAATGACATTGGGCTCCCAATCCACGGAGAGGAACAATTGGTCGGCCTGAATCCGGACAGGCGCGCCCCGCTCCATCAACAGGAAGGGCGCCATACGAAAGGCGGACAAATCAACCCCGCGTTCAAAGGCCCGGACCACTGTTTTGGTGTTGTCGGGAAACAACTGCCGCATGGTGCTTTCAGATACAATCAGACAGAAGTTCTCCCGGTATACCTCCTGCGCGCAGATAGAGCCGTTCCCAGTGTCCTGTTTCATAGTAAAAATAAGATCCAGCGAGCCCTCCTTTAATTTCTCCGCCAAAACATCCGAACTGCCTACTTCCAGATGTAGTTCTACATCCGGATTCATCCGATGATAGGCAGGCAAAATTTTAGGCAGCAGAATACGTCCGCGGGCGCGGGTTACAAGGCCGATGTTTAAGTTTCCTCTGCGTTGGTTAATAATATCATTGATTTGTACCTGCATCTGCTTGTTCAGCTTCAGCATCTGGGCCGCGATCTTGGCGGTACACTCCCCTGCATAGGTGAGGCGCAGTTTAGGTGTTCGCTCGAACAGCTGAATGTTCAATTCCTGCTCCATTCGGGCAATATGGTTGCTTAAACTTTGTGGGGAAATATAGAGCCTTTGTGCGGCTTTCGTCATATTCAGTTCCTCTGCTGCGGTCAAAAAATATTTTAAGTTAACAAAATTCATTGAATACCTCCAATCAAATAAAAAATCCTGTGGACGGAATAAATCAGAAACGTAAAGGCTAGTCCGTAATGATATTAACATAATCGTGTATTAAGAAGCAAGATATCTCTTGTTTCTTTTTCGTGTATGCCTCGTCAGTCTTTTTGTTTAATGGAAAACTTTTCTTCTGAATTATTCCTAAAATATTGTATTAAATATACAAAAAGCTTTGCTTTATTTATTTACTATTTACAAATAAAATAATTATTACACGTTTATATTGATAAAATAAAATATAATTTATGATTTCCTTTTAACATTTTGAATGATACACTGACAGCAGGATGAGCGTACAGAACCCACCCTAAATAGCAGGAGGATGATATTGAATGAACATGGAAAAAATTGTCTGGCTCGAGATACACGCCGACGCGCTGATGGAAAAGGAACGGGAGATTCTTCCGGAGGGATTTGAACTGGTGCGTCCCACCTCCCTGACCGACAAGGAGGAGCATTTACGTCTGGTTCGGGACGCTGACTACATCATTGCCGGCCGCATCCCGGTTACCGCGGAGTACATAGCCGCTGCTCCTAAGCTGAAAATGATTCAAAAGTGGGGAATCGGAGTTGACAAGATCGATTGCAAGGCGGCGGAGACGCGGAATATCCCCGTCAATATTACCGCTGGCTCCAATGCCATCCCTGTGGCCGAGTTGGCTGTAGGGCTGATGTTGGCAGTCAACCGGAAGATTCCCTATGTCAGCCGCACCATGCGGGAGGGGCAGTGGGTGCGCACCGAGATGCGGGCCCAGTGTTACATGATGAACGGCAAACGAGTGGGCCTTTTGGGCATTGGCAACATCGCAAAAAAGGTGGCAAAGATGGTCCAGGGCTTTGATATGGAGGTGGTTTATTACGATGTATTCCGTCTCTCTCCAGAGCTGGAGGAAAAGCTCCAGGCTCACTACGTCCCCTTTGAGGAACTGATTCGTACCAGTGATATCATCTCTGTGCATGTTCCGCTGACTGACCAGACCCGGGGGATGATTGGGGCGGAGCAGTTCCGGAGCATGAAGGAGGGAGCGGTTCTGATTAACACCGCCCGCGGTCCCATTGTAGATGAGGGAGCGATGATTCAGGCGCTCCAAAGCAGGACCCTGCGCGGTGCGGGTCTTGACGCTTTCGCCCAGGAACCGGTGGACCCCAGCAATCCGCTGCTGCAGATGGACAATGTTGTCTGCACCTGCCACATCGGCGGCGCGGCCAGCGACAATGTGATCCCGGTTACCGAGCACGCCTACCAAAATATTGTGGCCTTTTCCAAAGGCGAGCCGGTCCCCGCCAGAGATGTGGTGGTGGCCAAGAAATAAACAAAACCGTTTATGATAAGGAGGAGTCAAATATGATTCAAAAACCAAATATACCCGGACGGGCCCGGCAGGGGCTGGACAGCTACGGATTGAATCTTTCCATCCATGACTGTTCTGTTCTGGAAATGGCCGCCCGGGCCGGTTATGACTTTGTGCGCATTGACTGTGAGCATATGCTGTTCGACTATGCCTGCCTCACTGAGATGATCCGTACCGCCAAGCTGCTGGGCCTTCCGCTCCAGCTGCGGGTGACCGACCTGCGCCAGGCCAGCGCACTGCTGGATATGGGGGCGGATGCACTGATGATCCCCCATGTGCGCAACGCTGAGATTGCCCGGCAGGCCATTTCCATGATGAAGTATTCTCCGCTGGGAGAACGGGGCATGACTGGCACCGCCCGTATCCTCAACTTCGGAGAGACCAAGCTGAGCGACTATGCCAAAACCGCCAATGACCGTGTCGCGCTGATTGTCCAGATTGAGGACCGGGAGGGACTGGAAAATATCGACGAGATATTGTCAGTTCCCGGCGTGGATATGGTCGCCACCGGGAAAAACGACCTGTCTCAGGCGCTGGGAGTTCCCGGCGAGAACAGCCACCCCGACGTTTTAGCTGCGGAGGATATGGTGATCTCCAAGGCGCTGCAATATGGCAAAATTCCCACCCTGCTGGTGAAAAACAAAACGCGGATTCAGGAGTTGCGGGAGAAGGGCGTCCACTGCTTCAGCATTGCGCGGGACGACTCAATTCTCTTCGCCACCATGAAGGACAAGCTTCAGGAATTAAAGGGCTAGTGCTCCGCCAAGCTCTTTGTGTCAAATGAGAAAAGGAGAACTGATATGAAAAAGAATCGTTTTGTCAAACTGTGTTCCCTGGCCCTAGCCGCAGCTCTTGCGCTCAGCGGATGTTCCAACGGAGGGCAAAACGCCTCCTCCAGTATGCCGGGCAGCGCCTCGAACAATCCTGCCGCCTCCCCCGGAGAGCCCTCCGCCAGCGGCGCGGCGGGGATAAAGCCTGCGGGCTATCCCCAGGGGGGTACAGTAACCGTAGTCTGCGGCTATGCCGCCGGCGGGGCGCAGGACAACAACTGCCGGGCCGCCGCCCAGTTTGCCAGTCAGCTCTCTGGAGATAACTATGTAGTGACGAATATCGAGGGCTCCAGCGGCCGCGTGGCCGCCGCCGATGTGACCGCCTCTAAAGCCGATGGACAGAAGCTATATCTGGCCGCTGTTACCTTTGTCAATGAAAACGACTTCCAGTACCTTGATCCCAATGCGCTGGAGAGCCAAATGGCCACCAACATTGTGGTGGCGGAGGGATTTGACGCCGTCTGCGGACTGCACAATGACTCCCGCTCAATTACCATCCGTGCCGATGATGACCGTTTCTCCGATCTGGCCAGCTTTATGTCCTATGCGGAGGATCACCCCGGCGAGCTTACCATTGGCACTCCTGGTGCCGCCAGCTCCGGCGGCTTGATGGCGCAGCTGATGGTCAACAAACTGAAGCTGGACATCAATATTGTCAACTACACCAGCACCGCCGAGGTTCACGCCGCCCTGCTGGGCGGGCATGTAGACGCGGAGATGAGCGCCCTTTCTGCTGCAAGCAACGACGGAACCACAGCCAAAACCATCGGATGTGCGAGCGATGAGCGCTCTGATCTGTTCCCGGATATCCCCACTTTTGTGGAAACCGGTTATGACTTGAGCATTCCCATCACCCGCTGTATGCTGGTGAAAAAAGGGACCGATCCCGCTATCATCAACTATCTAACCACTCTGTTTTCGGAGATGGCCGAGAATCAGGACTATATTGACCTGAGCATGAACACCTATGGAAGCACGGTAAACTACGTCTCCAGCGCCGAGTGCCAGACCAATATTCAGGCCTGCTATGACGCCTATCTCGCCGCCGTCGGATAACTGGGCTTACAGGGCAAAATAGAGGAGGGGACAGGGAAAATCCTGTCCTCCCCCTTGAATCAAGTCTTCCGAAAGTGTGGAGGTGTTTTATGTATAAAGAAAACAAAATCGTCTCCCTTGTGTCGTTCAGCTTTTTTGCGGCCGCCTGCTTTTTTACCATAAAAACTGTCGTGGGAGACGCCAGGCTGTTCCCGGTGATTGCGTGCATCCTTGGTATGGTGTTCAGCGCCGCCCTGTTTCTTCATACCTGCATCAATGAAAGGCTGGGGGTTCCTGTGTTTCAGAGCAAGAGGAATTCCCATGAGGAGACGGTTAAGGTTCTTACCGCCTTTGCGCTGATGCTCGCCTACACGGCACTCATTACCGTAATCGGCTGGGTGACCTCCAGCGTACTGTTTATGGTGGCGTTCTGCATCTATTTTGGCAGTAAGGAGCAAAACAAGATCAAGACCACCCTTATCAGCCTGATAACCGTGGCGGTGCTTTATATTCTGTTTGCTGCGGCAATGAACACCGTATTGCCCAAGGGCTTTCTGATCTGAGGAGGGATATCATGTCGAACATCATCATGGGGTTCCAGCAGGTCATGACAGTGGAAAATCTGGTGCTCTGCCTTGCCAGTACGGTATATGGAATCTTTATCGGCGCCATGCCGGGCTTGGGCCCTACCATTGGTATGACGCTGCTTATTCCCCTGACCTTTGGTATGAACCGGACCACCGCGCTTTTGGTTCTAGCCGCGTGTTACTGCGCGACCCAGTACGGCGGCTCCATTTCTGCCATCCTCCTGAAAACGCCCGGCACAGGTGCTGCGGCGGCTACTACCTTTGACGGGCATCAGATGACACTGAAAGGCCGGGCGGGGGAAGCGTTGGATGAGGCTGCCGTCGCTTCGTTCTGGGGCGGGATGCTCAGCGTAGTGGCCCTGCTGTGCATTGCGCCTCCGCTAGCCCGATTTGCTCTGAAGTTCAGCGCGCAGGAGTACTTTTCAGTGGCTGTATTTGGGCTGACAATCATTGCTTCCCTATGCGGCAAGGATGTTTGGAAGGGACTGATTGCCGGCGTACTGGGTATTTTGCTGGGCTGCGTGGGCATTGATCCCTTCAACGGCTTTAAACGCTTTACCTTTGGTATGTACCAGTTGGAGTCCGGCTTACAGACGCTGGCGGTTATGACAGGTCTGTTTTCCATCAGCCGCATTTTCAAACTGATTTTGAATAAGAGCAGCTTCAGCGGGAAGCAGACCGCCGCAGAGGAAAAACGCAGGCGTTCCCTGTTCCGGGATTTGTTCCGCTACCCCGTTACCTATCTTCGCTCCAGCATCATTGGAATCCTGATCGGCATAATGCCTGCGGCGGGGGCCAACATAGCAACGTTTATATCCTACGATCTCGGAAAACGCTCCTGCCCTGAAGGTAAGGATTTTGGGACCGGTATCCGCGAGGGAGTCGCTTGCTGCGAGGCGTCCAACAACGGCGTTACTGGGGGCGCGCTGGTCCCCACCTTGACTCTTGGAATCCCAGGTTCTCCCCCAATGGCAATTTTTATGAGTGCTATGGTCCTCCACGGACTCCAACCCGGCTATGAGCTCTTTTCCGTTCAGGCCACTACGATTTATCCCTTTATGGTAGGCCTGTTCATCGCGAATATCTTTATGCTTCTGGTTGGCTATTTTACCGCCCGCCGGTTTACTATCGTGACCAAAGTGCCCAACAACATTCTGGCCGCTGTGATTGTAATCCTGTGTGTGACTGGCATCTATGCGGCCACCAATTCTATGTTCAATGTGTATGTGATGCTCTTCTTCGGCGTGGTCGGGTATTTTTTAGAGAAGTATAATTTTAATGTGGTTCCCCTAGTTCTAGGTCTGCTGCTGGGCATTCTCACCGAGAAGGGGATGATGCAGGGAATTGCGCTGGAGCGGGGCGGCTGGAACTTCTGTGTCTCGCTGTTCACCCGGCCAATCAGCCTGGTGTTTATGCTGCTTACCTTCCTCTCCCTGGGCTCTGCCATTTTTAACATGGTGCGTACCAAGGGTAATCATCTGAGCGAGGAAGAGGACGACTGACATTATTCTATAAGGAAAGAAGGCAATCCGTTTGAGTGTTAAATTTACCTACTATGGCGGTATGTGCGTACTGATTGAACGCAGCGACGGCTATAAGATTCTATGCGATCCTTATTTTACAAAAAACGTCCAGACCGAGGCCGTACCGGAAGATTTTCGGGATGTGAATCTGGTGTTGGTTACCCATCATGCCTCTGACCACTATGGCAATGTGGAAGAGGTTATGGCGTGCAGCAAGGCTCAGGTTATGATGTGCAGCGACAATATTCATCTCATCAAGGAGCATATGGATTTACCCAAGGAACGGCTTGTCAGCACAGTATATGGTGACTGCCGGCAGTTTGGACAGACTGTCGTGCGCACCATGTTGGCCTTTCACACCTCCAAGCATACGAATGGCGGCATTTTGACCTATGGTCCCCCTGTGGGTTACATCATCGAGGTGGAGCCTGGGGTTACTTACTATCATACAGGAGATACCGCTCTCAGTGAAAACTTTCGGACCATTCGGGAACTTTACCATCCAAATATCATGTGTGCAGGGATTAGCGGGATCCGACCAGGTGCCTCTCGAGAGATGACCGAGCGGGAGGCGGCGCTTGGGGTCAGCTGGTGCGGTGTAGATGTGGTAATTCCTACTCACTATGTAACTGGAACGGACTCACTTAACGTGTTTAAGCAACATTTAGCTTCGTTTGCTCCATATGTAAAGGTGATGGAAGGAATCGAGCGTCCTTTTTGCTTGGAGCCTTTGCAGGTGTATTCAGTTTAAAGCGGCAATCCCAAGAAAATTCTCCCAAATTAGTGAACCTCCAGAGCGGCGCAGAATAGAGACGCCACTTTGGAGGTTTTAATTCTGGGATAGAAGAGAAAACAAATGACGTTTATTAGACTGGAGTGCTATGTGTTCGATTTTGCGATGGACCAGGCCTTGAAGCAAATTTACGATTATAGCTGCTGCTTGAACATCAACGAGGGAACCCCAGGGAAGAAGGTGGCGGAGTTTATAAGCTTTTTGCCGGTAATTGCCTATGATGGCAGTTCTATTCGACAGATTAGTATATGCGAAGTTTTGACATCGCTATGGCTGGGGTTTCCGCCCCCTACTGGCGAAAAGGTAGGAGAGTCAATACCAACTCAGCCCCTCTTTCTTCACCTCGACCTGTTCTGCTCGTCGCGTCTGCCCAGGCAGACACTCCTCGCAGAACCCCTCCTCAAAGCTGTTTTACTATGACCGATTTGTTTTCCAATTTACAGCATATCAATACCTATTGCAGTCCAAAACAGTTATATTTTTTAATGTTGTCCACTGTTCACTATGATAATTTTAAACTCTCATAGTTTTGCACTAAAAATGGCTAACAGCTGTTGACTCTGATTTGCTGTAATTTGTCAAAGTCCAAAATACGGATTATCGTGGCACCTTTTTCACCCCATCGTCCAACCACTGAAAACGCCATATGATCCATGTTGTCATCCTTAAAAAAGATACCTTTCAGGTTGTTGAGAATGACTTGGATTGCCCGGTTGGAGGTATCCCATACCTTGGCATTATTACAACCCTTGATGGTAACAATTTTAATTTCCACAAACGCTTTCTCAAAATATGGGAGCGGGGATTGACGGGCCGCCTCAGCAATGGCTGCATGGAGCATGGCCTTCCAATGTTCCTCGACGGCTTCGGTCAGTTTCTTCATGGGAGGTAGCGGCTCGCGGATCGTCAGTGTCACGGTGTCCCCTGTGTTCCTGCCGCCGCTCTGCCGTTCGCAAAATTTCTGCTGCCCTTGCCCCACTGCACCGCCAAACATCTCCTGGTCATAAATAACCGCTAACTCCTGACTCATGAGCCGCAGCGTTAAATCATACATCCGATGCAGTTGCTCTCGGGTTGGTTCTCCCTCGATAGGCAGACAGCGTTTGATTGTCGCCAGTGTTTTCTTAAGATCGGTATGCATAGATTTTCAGTCCCTCCAATCCGTAAAATTCCGAATACATCCCTGCAATGGGATGGTCTATCTTGTGTATATACAGTTCCAGAGTAACCTGGGGCCGATAATAATCGTCTTTCTCTCTCGGCTCCAGATATGTTTTTACAGCGGAAAAGAAGCGGACAAATTTCAGTAGGTCACAGGCCGGATTGACAAAGAGGTGTCGAGGCCATATCTCCACATCTCCTATTCCTTGTCTGCCCAGCCGTGTGCCGCCACTTTCATCACACAACGCTTGGATGTACTTTTCCTCGTCCAGAATCCGATTCAAACTTACAACCAGATGCTCGGGAGTTGTCAAATAGACGTGCTCATAATTTGCTCTCAGCTTGATGGGGGAGCGGGACCAGCGTGTAGGCCTGTTGCGCTCCAGACAGCTTTCTTGAAGAAGCTGTCGGCGGTTCCACATAGTCTGGCGGATAATAATTTCGGGCGGCCTTGATTCGAGCTTCCTTGCGGCAAATCAGGAGCATTCCTGTAGCCTTTGTCGCATAGCTGCCATACCGGGTGTAAAACAAAGAGCCCTCCGCCCGTACCTGCCAGTCCATCGTTCCGTCTCCAATGTCATAGACTGCCAAGCGGTGTTCTCCCACCACCAACATTCCAGCAAAACGGGTGGTGGACAGGATTCCGGGGGCAATGTTGCGCCAGCAGGCAGAGGGGATAAAACACGGCTCCGGCGACGCCGGTATACTTCCAACAGCGGGCACCCCGTTCTTCTCCATCAACGCCGCCATTCGGGATACCTCAATTATGCGTCTGGTTTCGCTCGCGCCGCCGCCCACAGCAATCAGCGGTTTGATCTCAGGAAACAGCGCCCGGCCCTTTGCCAAAATGGATACGCTGCCATCTTTCCGCTTGGAAAGATATTTGTTCTTTGTCAACGGACGGAACGCATAGGACAGCTTGGTGCGGTTCCCGGTTCCGTCCATGTCCAACATTTTCAAGCAACCACTGTAATCAAACAGGTTGAAACGTGCCAAATGTCGGAGCAGATGTAATTGGTTATCATGTAATTTCATTTGTTTTCTCCTTGTAAAGTGCGAATCAATAGTAGAACTCGAAGAAAAATAAAGACAAATGGTGCAAAAAGGATGAGAATAGATTTGTGAAA
>NZ_QWKG01000032.1 GCF_009911595.1 Colidextribacter sp. OB.20 | reverse complement strand
GGGCTAAAAAGTATCATCCAACATCAATCTCAAATCTTACGTAAAATATTTTGTCCTTGACTAAGGGGACACTTTACTACCCATACATGCCAGAAGCAAGGGGTTTTCTCCAAAGACCTATGACAGCTATGTGCAAAACCTGGAGGCACATATTTATCCGTACTTTGGCGACTGGGTCATGAGCTCCATCACGCCGCAGGCGATTGATGACTTCATTGATTACCTCCGAAGGAAGCCATGTCGCGGGAGTAAGAGCTACGGGAAAAAAGCCTCGGAGATACCAACTCTCAGCTCTCCAACGGTAAAGAAGTGCTACAACATCCTCATGCTTGGTTTTCCAACCGCTAAAAGGTGGGGCTATGTCACGGAGATCCCGGAAACCACCCCACCCTCTGAGAAAACAAAGAAGCGGAAGGCCTGGGAACCTAAGAGAGTCCTTGAGGTATTGGACAGCATTGAGAAGGATCCTTTGCTGCATCTGGCGGTCCGCCTCGGCTTTATCTGCTCCCTTCGCTCCGGTGAAGTTGTGGGGCTGGAAGCAGGCAGCATTAACTTCCGTGACCGCAGCATGTGGATCACACAGATCGTAGAGCGTGTCTCCGACGAGGCCCTGCGCGAATTGCCGGAGGAAAAAATCATCAAGGTCTTTCCGAAACATGTCTCCACTTCAAAAAGCAGACTGATCCTGAAAGACCCCAAAACAGATGGCAGCGTGCGCAAACAGTATCTGACTACTCCTTTGCTCCACGAACTCAAGGCCAGGCTGTATGAAATCGCCGCAAACAAGGCTTTCTTTGGCGAGGAATACCAGGATCACGGTCTGCTCATCTGTCAGCCGAATGGATGCCCTATCGACCCCAATAATCTTTGCAAGGCATTCAAGAAGTGGCAGACCTCCATGCACATTGAAGATCAGATTGAATTTCAAGGCCTGCGGAAGTCTGGCCAGATGCACAAGATCAGACTGTCAAAAAACAATTATCAGCTTGTCGCTGAAAGTGCCGGTCAGTCCCCAGAAGTCCTGATGAGCAATTACAATGAGGCCCTGGAGGACGAAAAGCGTACTCTGGCCCTTTTGGTGGAAACGGACTTCTATCCCAGTACATTACCTGCCTCTCCGGTTCAAGCTGGCGGGTTCGACCCGGCGCTCCTTATGGAAAAGGTCAAGTCCGATCCTGGTTTTTCCGCTCAGCTTTTGCAGCTATTGCTGAGTAATGCAGTAAATCAATCTTAGGGCAAACAGTTTTGCGTTTAGCATGATGTTTAGCAAATTCGTTTTTCTCACCGATTTTTTACAGCAACCGCAAAATGAAAAAACCCGCTATCCCTTGCGGGACAACGGGTTTCTCTGGAGCTGCTACCCAGATTTGAACTGGGGACCTCATCCTTACCAATTCTTCCCAGGTTGTTTTCTCCTGTTGTCTCCTGTTTTGTTTTAGCGCCGGGAGCCGTTGTGACACAACGGTTCCCGGTGATATTCTATTGTAGTTTCATGTTTCCTGTTCTACACTTGCGTATGGGCTTTTTTGATGCCCGTATGGGTTTTGTATGGGTTTCTACCCCATGTTGAACTCTAAACTTCTTGCATCTTTAATTCTTTTATGAATGATAAACTATTCAAAATTAAGAAAATTGTACTTTCCCATTTTCCTATTGACTTTTTTATTATTATGATATATCATAATAATTAGAAGAGATGTATATTTCTCGTCTCTTCATCGTACAATATGTCAGAAACGTCCTGCCTTTCTCGAAGCCTTGCGTTCCTATGTGGGGTATTGATGTAGAGAGGGTGGGACGTTTTCTTTTTACCTCGGTACAAATTTCCAGTGACTATACGGCAACTCCCAAGCTGGATTCTGATAATTGCGCACTCCCGTCGAAATCCCAATATTGAAATGTGGCAGTATTTCACAAATCCTGTTATTGATGTGTTTATAGAGCTTTTCTTTGGCAATCGTCCGCTTTCCCCTACACCTACTACCCATTGGCTTTTCACGATGCAGTTCATTTAGGCGAAAATACATCGCACCTAGGATAATATCAGTACATTGTAGCAAAACATGGTCATGTGAACAAACATCCGCCACATCTCCTCTTCGAATGCATAACTTGCCGCCTGTCCTGCCGGCATTCCAACTTGCTGGCAAACGCTGGACAAATTCTTTAAACTCTTTACATTTCTCATGGGTGTTAGGCAATTGATCCAAGTATATCCTTATAAAAATATCTTCTTCTGTCGCAGGAATGTCTTTCAACCCAAAAGAGTGCTTTAAGAACTGATAATACAACTTAAAATATTTGTCATCACTACGCCGTGTTGCTGAACTGGATGGTTGATCTTCATTGTTTCGGAACATGATACGGACTTTAACCTTTCCATCCCTAACAAAGTCAAAGAATAAATCTACAATTTCTATATATCGGTCCAAGTACTGCGCAGTTACTTTCGTCCATTTCAATTCACCAAATAAATTTAATTCTTTTTTCTTGGTTTCCAGCATTTCTGTTATAGGACGCCAGTCTCTGCTGTTTACAATGCAACCACCAAAAAAATCACCAAATTTCGGTCCGCTACTATTTGATTCATCGCAGTATATGATGTATTCCATATGGGCTCCTAACACGGCGTAAATCTATTTTTATTAATTCTACACCATATTCGCCTACTATGCAAGATACAATTTGAACTTGAATATGCCATGGGGAATTTTATGGCGCAGGTCATGTAAAAAGCCGTCCAGCCGGGCGGCTTACCAAATCGTAAGCCAGTGAAACGTCTGCGGTCTGGAAAGGGAAAACAGAGAAATGAGTGAGCCCAGTATTATACGGCGGGGCGAGGGGTAAGGGTCCTGTTCCAACACAGGTTACGGCGCGGGTCAATAAATCAAAAAATATAAAGGTCTTTACCGCATATTATTGTGCAAATTACACGTTGGCTTTGCCGCTTTAAAGCGTTATATTCTTAAGTGCCTGTTGCACCTTTTTGAAAAGCGAGTGTCCGGCAAACAACGCATTTGAAAAGAGGAGATCATCATGAAACAGAAAATTCTTGCCTCGCTTATGGCGGCCGCCATGCTGCTGAGTCTGGCCGCCTGCGGCGGCAACGGCGCCGCTCAGGTCAGCAGCCCCAGCACCGCCGGCACCTCCGGTTCGGCCAGTTCCGGCAGCCAGGCGCCACCGGCTCCGGCAGTCAGGCGCCCGCCGGTACTGCGGACCAGACCTTTACCATTGGCATCTGCCAGCTGGCCCCCCACCCGGCGCTGGACGCCGCCACCCAGGGCTTTAAGGACACCCTGACCGCAAAGCTGGGTGACAAGGTGAAGTTTGACGAGGGCAACGCCGGCGGCGAGGGCAACAACTGCATTCCCATCATCGACGGTTTCATCTCTGAGAACGTGGATCTGATCCTGGCCAACGCCACCTCTCCCCTCCAGACCGCCGCCTCCGCCACCAGTGATATCCCCATCCTGGGCACCTCCGTCACCGACTACGCCACTGCCTTGGGCATCGACAACTGGACCGGCACTGTGGGCGGCAATATCTCCGGCACCTCCGACCTGGCCCCCCTGGACCAGCAGGCCGAGATGCTCCACGAGATGTTCCCCGACGCCAAGAACGTGGGCCTGCTCTACTGCTCCGGCGAACCCAACTCCGTCTACCAGGTGGAGGTGGTCTCCGAGGCCCTCACCGGCATGGGCTACACCTGCGCCAACTTTGCCTTCACCGATGTGAACGACCTGGCCTCCGTCACCCAGAGCGCCTGTGACAGCTCCGACGTCATCTACATCCCCACCGACAACACCGCCGCCAACAACACCGAGGCCATCGCCAACGTGGTCATCCCCGCCGGGGTACCCGTGGTGGCCGGCGAGGAGGGTATCTGCTCCGGCTGCGGCGTGGTGACTCTGTCCATCAGCTACTACGACATCGGCGTCATCGCCGGCGAGATGGCTTACGACATCCTGGTCAACGGCGCGGACGTGTCCACCATGCCCGTCAAGTTCGCCCCCGAGGTGACCAAGAAATATAACGCCGCCAACTGCCAGGCTCTGAATATCACAGTTCCCGGCGACTACGAGGCCATCGGCTGAGCATTCGTTGAACACAGGGCGGAGAAGAGAAGATCTCTTTTCCGCCCCTGTGCTATTTTTCTGTAAAGGAGAACGCGCCTATGGAATTCCTGACCGCCCTGCTGAAATCCATGCCGGGCGCCGTGGGCCAGGGCCTGATCTGGGGCATCATGGCCATCGGCGTCTATATCACCTACCGCATTCTGGACGTGGCCGACCTGACGGTGGACGGCTCCCTGGCCACCGGGGGGGCGCCTGCGTACTGCTGGCCCTCAACGGCGTCAACATCTGGATCGCCACCCTGTGCGCCATTCTGGCCGGGATGCTGGCGGGACTGGCCGCCGTCATCATCGGGCAGGTGCTGCTGAGCAGAATTTTCCACAACTTCTCCCTGAAGCTGCTGTCCGCCGTCATCGGGGCCATCATCTACTACATGGTCATCCAGGTCGTTCTGCGGCTGGGCCTGGACCCCAACGACCTGAAGCTGCTCACCGCCCTGGTGGTGGCCGTCTTCCTGTCCATCCCCTTTTGGAAGAGCCAGTACTTTACCAAGGCCGTCCGCAAAGGAGGGACCTCCCATGCCTGAGATCAAAGAAATCTGGAAGACCTTCAACCCCGGCACCGTCAATGAGAAACAGGCCTTGCGGGGGGCAGCCTTACCCTGAAGGACGGCGACTTCTGCACCGTCATCGGCGGCAACGGCGCGGGCAAGTCCACCATGCTCAACGCTGTGGCCGGCACCTGGATGGTAGACGAGGGCGCTATCACCATCGGCGGCACCGATGTGACCCGCCTGCCCGAGTACAAGCGGGCCCCCTACATCGGCCGGGTGTTCCAGGACCCCATGCTGGGCACCGCCCCCACCATGCAGATCGTGGAGAACCTGGCCCTGGCCGCCCGCCGGGGACAACCCCGGGGGCTGCGCTGGGGCATCACCAGAGCGGAAAAAGAAAAATACCAGGCCATGCTCCACGACCTGGATCTGGGGCTGGAGGACCGCCTCACCAGCAAAGTGGGTCTGCTGTCCGGCGGCCAGCGGCAGGCGCTTACCCTGCTGATGGCCTCCCTGAAACGGCCCAAGCTCCTCCTTCTGGACGAGCACACAGCCGCTTTAGACCCCAAAACCGCCGCCAAAGTGCTGGAGCTGTCCGACCGCATCGTGGCTGAGGGCAGGCTGACCACCATGATGGTCACTCATAATATGAAGGATGCCATCGCACACGGCAACCGACTCATCATGATGTACGACGGCAAGATCGTCATTGACGTACAGGGCGAAGACAAGAAAAAGCTCACCGTCCCCCAACTGCTGGAGCTGTTCAGCAAGGTGAGCGGCTCTGACGAAGCGGACGACAAGCTACTGCTGTCTTGACGCCAAATTTGCATTGATTGCCAGAAAACGATTCTCAAACGACAGACACACATTCGCGACCCTGGCCCTCCGGAACGGCGTAGACGATGGGCAACTTTATGGCGCGGGTCATATTGTCATTAACTAGAGATAACTTATAAACGGAAAACCGCAGGCCTTGATGTAGACAAGGTCTGCGGCAGCAAAGGTATTGCTCCTTTTTTCCACGATTACTGATCTGCCGACTACAAAGGAAACACAACTGAAACAGTAGTACCGCAACCGAACTCACTCTGCAACTTAATGGTTGCACCGTGATACTGTGCGATGTGCTTGACGATAGACAGCCCCAGCCCGGTTCCGCCGGAGGCCTTCGACCGGCTCTTATCCACCCGGAAGAACCGCTCGAAGATTCTGGACTGGTGCTCCGCCGGGATGCCGATGCCCGTATCTTTGACCGTTACAACGGCCTCCTGCTCCTTTCTGACGACGGTGATCTCCACCGAGCCATTCTCCACATTATATTTGATGGCGTTGTCACAGAGATTATAAATCATTTCGTGTAAAAAGCTTCGGACGCCGCTGATGGAAACGCTCTCTCCCGAGACGGAGACATGGATTCCCTTTTCAGTGGCGCTGTCACCCAAGGCAGACGCCGCATCCTTGGCTGTCTCCAGCAGATCAACCGTCTCCCGGTCCGGCGCCGCCCCCTCGTCCAGCTGGGAGAGGTGGATGATGTCATCCACCAGCGTGACCAGCCGCGCCGCCTCCGTGCGGATCATGCCCACAAACCGGGGCACGTCCTCCGGCTTGACAAGCCCGTTTTCCAGTAGCTCAGCGCTGCCGGTGATGGACTGCAAGGGCGTTTTCAGCTCATGGGATACGTTAGCGGTAAACTCCCGGCGATTTTGTTCCGCAAATGCCTGCTCTGTCACGTCAAAGGCCAGCAGCACCGTTCCAACAAAGGCATCCTCCGACTCGATCCGGCTGATGTCAAATTGAAACTCCCGCCCGTTTCGCTCCGACCTGATCTCGCCGTGTCCTTCCTCCGCCGCTGTTTGTATGGCGAGATGCAGGTCACGGCTTCGATCTATTGTCAGGAAATCCTGTCCATCACAGGAGCTTTCCGCCCCAAAAACCTGCTGCGCCGCCGGATTGATGCTCAGAATTTTTCCCGCGTTATCAAGAAGCACAAGGCCCTCCTTCATGTGGCTGGTCACTTGCGCAAATTCATCTGTCTGTTTCTTCAAGCTGTGAAGCTGCGCGGCGATCTGCTGCCGCTGCTGATGGATGCGGCTGAGAAGGGGCGCTAATTCTTCGTAGGCGTCATTCTCCAGCGGATGATCCAAATCCAGCGAGTTAAGAGGCCGAACGATTTTCTTGGACATCCAATTTGCAAGGGCCGCAGAGAGAATGACCGCGAGAATGGCTACCAGCAAAATGGGCTGGAGCATCACCAGAACCAGCGCCAGCACCGTTGCCTGACGGATGGAGATACGCAGCACAGTTCCGTCATTCAGCGTCTTGGCATAGTAAAGCGTCCGCTCTGTGAGGGTGGTGGAGTAGCGGACGCTGCTGCTTTCCCCTTTCGCAAACGCTTCCCGGACCTCGACGCGGTCTGCGTGGTTTTCCATATTTTCCGCGGAATCCAGCGTATCAAACAGCACCGTGCCGTCAGACGCGACCCAGGTCAGGCGGTAGTCCGGGGTCCAGGCGTAGCGGTAATCGCGCTCTGACAGGTGTTCCAAATAGTTCGGGCCATTTTCCTCCACCCCGTAGGCCGCAAGCCGCAGCTCGTCTTTTAACTGCGTCTCCTGAACGGAGCCGAAGTAGTCATACAGGCATCCCATGACAATGACGAGGTTTGCCAGCAGTACCGCCGCCGCTACACACAGGATAGACCGAAAAATTTTTTTGGTCATGGTTTTACCTCCAGCCGATAGCCCACATTACGAATCGTTTCGATCATTGCCCCATAGCTTCCCAGCTTCTGCCGCAAGGTCCGAATGTGCATATCCACAGTCCTGGTTTCACCGGAATAGTCCGAATCCCAGATGCTGGTCAGGAGTTTTTCTCTGGTGAACGCGACACCGGGGGAGGACATGAACAGGCGCAGCAATTCAAATTCTTTATAGGTGAGGGAAACCCGCTCACCGCCTGCCATAACGGTATGCTCCGCCAGATCAATCACCAGATCATTTGCCGCCAGGACTTCCGGGTTTTGCCTGGGATGGCAACGGCGCAGTACCGCCTTGACCCGTGACACCATCTCCATCATGCCGAAGGGCTTGACCAGATAATCGTCCGCCCCCAGGTCCAGGCTCTGGATTTTATCGTACTCCGCCCCCTTTGCCGTTGCCATGATGACCGCGATCTCCCGGGTCGCGCTGGATTCCTTCATCTGCTTCAGCAATTCAACGCCGCTTTTTCCGGGCAGCATGACATCCAAAATAACAAGCTGGGGCAGTTCCGTGCGCAGCGCCTCCAAGAAAGAATCGCCGTCCGCAAAGCCCCTGACCTCGAAGCCCGCGCTTTGTAAAGCATAGAGTTCAAGGCTCTGGATGCTTTCGTCATCTTCTACGCAAAAAATCATGTTCTTTCCCCCTTTCTGACCGAGATCATCATACCACAAAACACTCCTTGCTATCAATGAGCCTGCATGTTCTTATTCCCGGTGACGGAGAAAATGACCCACTCCGCGATATTGACGGCATGGTCGCCAATACGCTCCAGGTATTTATCGATCATCAGCAGGTCAAGCGCGTGTTCTCCCACCATAGGAGACTCCGCGATCTTTTGGATCAGCACGGCTCTGACCTGCGTAAAATAGCGGTCAATGGTGTCATCGTGGGCAATCACGGCTCTGGCCGGCTCTATATCCTGCCGGACGTAAGAATCCACGCTCTCTGTGACCATTTTGATCGTCTCCCGCGCCATTTCGCGGATATGCCCCACATCCTCCGGGACGTAGCCCTCCGCCAGCATGGCAAGAATGATCTCCGCAATATCGGACGCCTGATCCCCGATGCGCTCCATATCGGTGATGATTTTCAGCGCGGCGGAAATCTGCCGCAGGTCACGGGCCACCGGCTGCTGTTGGAGCAGCAGCTTCAAACACAGGCTCTCAATGTCCCGCTCCATCTGGTCGATCTCCCCGTCCAGCGGCCCGACCTTCTCCGCCAAGGTCTTGTCCCCCTCGGTCAAAGCCTTTGCCGCCAGGGAGATCGCTTCCTCACACAGTGCGCCCATCTGAATCAGCTCATTTTTCATCAGGGCAAGCTGCTCGTCAAATTTGCTCCGCATTATCCAAACCTCCCTGTGATATAGTCCTCCGTTTTCTGGCACTCCGGCCGAGAGAACAGCTTTTCTGTCTCACCGTATTCAATCAATTCCCCCAGCAGGAAAAAAGCGGTATAGTCCGAAATGCGGGCGGCCTGCTGCATATTGTGGGTCACGATGATGATGGTATATTGCTCCTTCAGGCCCATGGCCAGCTCCTCGATTTTGGAGGTAGAAATGGGGTCCAGGGCGCTGGTGGGTTCGTCCATCAACAGCACCTTCGGCTCCACAGCCAGGGCGCGGGCGATACAAAGCCGCTGCTGCTGGCCGCCGGACAGACCCAGGGCGTTCTTCTTTAGTCGGTCCTTTACCTCGTCCCAAATGGCCGCGTCCCGGAGGGAGCGCTCCACAAGTTCGTCCAGCCTGGCCTTGTTACGGACGCCGTGGGTCCGGGGGCCGTAGGCGATGTTGTCATAGATGC
The DNA here is from genome assembly GCF_009911595.1 of Colidextribacter sp. OB.20. Classification (GTDB taxonomy): domain Bacteria; phylum Bacillota; class Clostridia; order Oscillospirales; family Oscillospiraceae; genus Lawsonibacter. The sequence goes on along the minus strand of NZ_QWKG01000032.1, from coordinate 36,984 downwards.
TTATGGGGAAGGGGTTGGGCTTCTGGAACACCATGCCGATCTCGCGGCGCAGCAGGTTCACATCCAGGCCAGAGGCATACACGTCCTGCTCCCCATAGCGCACCTCGCCGGTGATCTTCACGCCGGGGATCAGATCGTTCATCCGGTTCAGCGTTTTCAGAAAGGTGGACTTCCCGCACCCGGAGGGGCCGATAAAGGCGGTAATGTTCTTTTCCGGGATCGCAATATTGATATTGTGCAGCGCCTGGGCTGTCCCATACCACAGGCACAGGTCCTTGGCGGTAATCATACTGCTCATAACGCGCTCCTTTTCTTAAAGTACCGGCCAACCAGGACTGCGGCAAAATTGATGGCCAGAGTCAGCAGCATCAGGATGGCGGCGATGGCGAAGGACGCCTCCTTGGCCCCGGGCCGGGGTTCGTTGGCGTAGAGGTACAGCGCCACGGTGAGGGTGGCTCCCGGACTGCCCAGACCGGAGAAAAAGCCGTTGAGGGCGTGGGCAAAGCCCGCCGTGAACAGCAGCGCCGCCGATTCGCCCATGATCCGGCCCGCCGACAGGATGCAGCCGGTGATGATCCCGTCCACACAGCCGGGAAGCACTACCGTGCGTACCACCCGCCACTTCCCGGCCCCCAGGCCGAAGGCCCCCTCCCGCAAGCTTGTGGGCACCGTTTTCAAACTCTCCTGGGCGGTCCGCATGACGGTGGGCAGATTCATGATCACCAGGGTCAGAGCGCCGGCCAGCAGGCACTTGCCGAAGGTGTTGGCGAACACCAGCATCCCCACCAGCCCGAAGATGATGGACGGGATGCCGGACAGGGTTTCGGCGGCGTACTCAATGACCGCCACCAGCCGTTTGCTGGCGGCGTACTCTGTCAGATAGATGGCCGCGCCTACCCCCAGGGGCAGAACGATCAGCAGCGTGGCCACGATGATATAGACTGTGTTCAAAATATCCGGCAGGATGCCGATGGTATCATTCAAATAGCTGGGTTTGGTAGACACCAGCTCCCAGGTGAGGCTGGGCACGCCCTTGCACAGCACAAAGCCGATGAGGAACAGGGCCAGGCCGCAGGTGAGCGCCGCCGACAGGACCATCAGTCCTTTCATCAGGCCAATATAGAATCGTCTGCCAGAGGAAATGGTCGTGTTCAAGCTTAACCCTCCTTGTCCCGCTTGAGGAAGAAATTCAGCGCCGCATTGATCAGCATGATGAACAGGAACAGCACCAGGGCGATGGAGAACAGTGCCTGCCTTTGCAATCCGCCGGAATAGGCCATCTCGCTGGCTACCGCCGTGGTGAGAAACCGGACGCTCTGGAACAGGGCCGGCATATTGGGCACGTTGCCCGACACCATCATCACCGCCATGGCCTCCCCGATGGCCCGGCCTACCCCCAGCACCACCGCCGCCGCGACGCCGCTTTTGGCCGCCGGTGCGGATACCTTGAAATACGTCTCAATGGGGGTGGCCCCCAAGGCCAGGGAGGCATCCTCGTACTCCTTGGGCACCGCCTCCAGGGCCGTGACGGACACCTTGATGATGGAGGGCAGGATCATGACGGACAGCACGATCATTGCCGCCAGCAGGCTGGCCCCGTCCGGCACATGGAACAGCGCTCGGATACCCGGCACCAGCACCAGCATACCTACCAGGCCGTAGACCACCGAGGGAATGCCCGCCAGCAGGCTGACAGCGGATTCCACCACCGACTTCACCTTTGCCGGGGCCAGCTTGGCCAGATACACCGCCGTGAAGAAGCCCACCGGCACACCAAAGAGGATGGCCCCCGCCGTACCGTAGACGCTGGTGAGGATAAAAGGCAGGATGCCGAAGGACGGTTCTTTCGCCGTGGATTCCCAGGTGTCCCCCAACAGGAAGTCCAGCAGGCCGATCTGCCGGATGGCGGGGATGCCGGACAGGATCAGATATACCGTAATCAGCAGGACGCAGCCCACTGTGACCAGCCCCAAGAGAAGAAAGATCCCGTGGATCAGCTTTTCTATAAAACGTTGATGTTTTCCCATAAATTGTGCCTCCTAATGGGTAGGAGCGGCGGCAGAGAAAGCCGCCGCTCCATGAGGGGGGGGTCAGTTTGCCGCTACCGCGCCGGCCTTGTTGATGAGAGGGGCGGCGTCGGCGGAGGTTGCGAAGTCGAAGAATGCCTGGGCCGCCTCGGACAACTTGGCGTCGGTCTTTGTCACCAGCACGAAGGGGCGCTGGATGGCGTAGCTGCCATCCTTCACGGTCTCCTCGGAGGGGGCTACGCCGCCCACGGTGAGGGCGCGGACGCTGTCGTCCAGGCTGGCCAGGGAGGCGTAGCCGATGGCGTCCGGGTTTTGGGCCACGGCGGTGATCACGTTGCCGGTGGAGGTGAGTTCCTGGCGGTACTGGCACTTTTCTTTGGTATCGGTGATGGATTCAAAGCCCTCCCGGGTGCCGCTGCCGGCCTCCCGGCCAATGAGGACCACCGGTGCGTCATTGCCGCTCACGTCCTTCCAGTTGGTGATCTCGCCGGTGTAGAGCCTGGCGATGGTGTCCACGTCCAGGTCGGAGATCGGGTTGTCCGGGTGGACGATGACCGCGATGCCGTCCAGGGCCAGAATGGTTTCCGTCAGTCCGCTGTTTTTTTCGTCCTCTTTCAGGGCGCGGCTGGACAAGCCGATGTCGCAGCTGCCCTCCTGGACAGCCTGGATGCCGGGGCTGGAGCCGGTGGGGTTGTAGGTAAAGGTCACGCCGTCGTTCTGCTCCATGAACGCCTCGCCCAGCGCGCCGATCACCTTCTCCATGGAGGTGGAACCATCGGTCGCCACGGTACCAGAGAGCTTCCGGGAACATCCGGCCAGCATAGACGCAGCCACGGCAGCAGCCATGACCAGGCCAAGCAATTTCTGTGTTTTCTTTTTCATGACAAATAACTCCTATTCCTGTTTGATTTGTAGTGTATCCCGGGGGATCGGCGATCCGCCTGCCTATCCTCCCGTCCACAAGAATAAGGATACCGCCTGAATGTAAAATGCGAAAGGCAGCTTTGGTAAAACCTGTGTAAAGTTTAGTATTTTGCCGATGTGCTCTATTGCCCCATGTCATCCCTGCCGCCATGGGCAATATCAATCACGCACCCGACAACAGGAACATTCCGGAACACAGAGCCGTAAATGGGGCCACTGTCACCAGCCCAAAGGAACCGATCACGGTATGCAGCAGCTCCGCCGCAACATATTTGTAATTGAAGACATTGGTCAGCGGCGTTCCCTGGGCCATGAACACCATCAGCAAAGCTACATACCCGCCGGAGTATGCCAGCAGCAACGTGGTAGTCATCGTTCCCATGGCGGCCCGGCCCACATTCAGACCGGATTGAATTGCCTCCTTGCGGCTGAGTGCCGGCTGTTTCTGAACGACCTCATAGACAGCGGAGGTAATATCCACGGACAAGTCCATAACAGCCCCTGACGCGCCGATAAAAATTGAGGCCATAAAAATCTGTGTCAGGTTCAGATGCTGGTATCCGGCATAGAGCAGGCTCTCCGAGTAAGACATAACCGCTCCGTGGATCTGGAAAAGATTTGTAAAAACCACGCCCATCATGCAAGTGACCAGGATGCCCAGGAAGGAACCGGAGACTGCGGCGGCGCAGCGGCGGTCGAAACCATATACCAGGCTGACGATCAAGACCGTCAGCGCCAGAGTGATCCCCAGTCCCACCCAAATGGGATTCCACCCCTTCAAATAGAGTGGAACAAGCACCTTCCAGATCATCAGCACGGACAAGATGAAGGAAAGTACCGCTAACAGTGCATTATGACTGATTGAAGTCCAAGACCAACATATATTTTTCGCTTTGCTTTGTTCACCATGACATTTTCAAAAACTCATAGTTTCGTCCAAAAATCGGCTTTCATGTGATGCCTCTGATTTGCTGTAATTTGTTAAACTCCGAAATACGGATAATCGTGGCACCTTTTTCGCCCCATCTCCCAACCACCGAAAAGGCCATATGCTCCATGTTGTCGTCCTCAAAAAAGATACCAAGTGACGCCGGCACAACAGTTACCGTGAAAGACACTGGAATCGGGATTCCCCCGGAGTATCAGGCAAGGGTGTTTGAACGGTTTTTCCGGGTGGACAAGAGCCGTTCCAAGGCCTCCGGCGGCACCGGGCTGGGGCTGTCGATCGTCAAACATATTGCGCAGTATCATCACGCCGGTCTCGATCTGCATAGCACTATCGGGGAGGGAACTGATATTTCGATTGTATTTCCCGATATAGGAACACATCTCGCCTGGTAACGATCAATATTTCCAACCCAATGCTTTCCAACCGGAACGGGACCGGGCGCATGTGGAAATCATGCTGTCCGCCCACCCGGAGTTGTATCACACCTTTTTGGAGTGCGGCGAGGAGTGTTTGGCCCAATTGCTGGACAATGCTGTGGACGCCAGGGACTTGCCGGGTATGGCGGATGTGGATGCGTCTCTGCTCTACTTCTGCCGCTTGGTTAAGGAGCACAACAAAGTTGCCCTTACCGGCGAGTGCGCTGATGAGATATTCGGAGGCTACTCCTGGTTCTATCGCTCCGAACTGACAGAGGGGGAGGAGAAGGTGCTGCTTTGGAACGCCTTTGGCGGACTTTTGCCCCAGGCCCTGCTCCATCGGAAGAAGAGCCCTTACCCCAAGACCTATAGCCCTTGTTTACGGCAAGCCCTCAGCTTCTGGCATACCTGGTACAGGTAAACACCTGGATGGAGCGGTATCATATAAGCATATGAAGTCTGCGAAGAAAGATGATTGTCGAACAGCGGCAGGACTTGATAAACGCTGATATCGTTTGAAACAGATTTGGAAAACAGCTCCTATATACTCCATTAAAATTGCACCGTTTTCAAAATCGTTCCACCACCTACAACTATATCACCATTATATAGCACGGCCGCCTGTCCTGCTGTGACAGCCCGCTGAGGTTTATCAAATAAAAGCCGAATTTTCCCGCTTTTATCAGGATATACTGTGGACGGCTGCTCAGTTTGCCGATACCGAATTTTCGCATAAACCCGCATTGGCCCAGACAGATGATCGATTGCAATCCAGTTCACATCATCCGTCCTTAATTCCCGGCTATACAGTGACTGCTCCGGGCCAACCGTTACGGTATTCGCTGCCATATCCTTGCGGCAGACATAGACTGGCTCGTTCAAGGCAAGGCCCAGTCCTTTCCTCTGTCCTGTCGTATATCGAACAGCGCCCCGGTGCTGCCCAATCACATGACCTGACAGATCAAGGACATCGCCAGTTGGATAGGGTTTGCCTGTATACTGTTCCAGAAAGGCAGCATAATCTCCGTCCGGGATAAAGCAAATGTCCTGACTATCCGGTTTTTCGGAATTGCAGAATCCTTGAGCTTCCGCAATTCTCCGAACTTCTGATTTGCTCAACGCTCCCAGGGGAAAGCGGATATGGGCCAGCTGCTCCTGCGTCAGCATATACAGCACATAACTTTGATCTTTGCTTTTATCCAGGGCTTTTTTCAAGATATACCGGCCATTCTGTTTCTCAATCCGGGCATAGTGCCCGGTGACAATGGCCTCGCAGCCCAGCTCCCTGGCCCGCTGAAAGAGGCGTTCAAATTTCAGATAGCGGTTACAGTCGATACAGGGGTTCGGGGTCGCTCCGCTCTCATATGCGGCAGCGAATCGGTCGATCACCTGAACCTTGAAGTCTCTGGAAAAGTTGAACACATAGTAAGGGATGCCCAGGCGTCGGGCCACGCTTCCGGCACCCTCCACATCGTCCAGAGAACAGCAGGTCTTTGCTCTGCTGACTCCAATATCCTCGTTTTGAAACAGCTTCATGGTAACACCGATACAGTCATAGCCCGCCTGCTTGGTCAAAAAGGCGGCGACGGAAGAATCCACGCCGCCGCTCATGGCAATCAACGCTTTCTTACCCATGACAGCCTTCGCAGGAGCCGCAGTCAGGGAAGTCCTTCGGGTCATAGGCGATCCCCTGCCTGTCATAGTAGTCCTTCACCGCCGCCCGGATAGCCTCCTCCGCCAGGACGGAGCAGTGGAGCTTGTGGGCGGGCAGGCCGTCCAGCGCCTTGGTGACCGCCTGATTGGTGAGCTGAAGAGCTTCGGAGAGGGGCTTGCCCTTGATAAGCTCGGTGGCCATGGAGCTGGAGGCAATGGCGGAGCCGCAGCCGAAGGTCTCAAACTTTACGTCGGACACAATGCCATCCTCAATTTTGAGGTAAATCTTCATAATATCCCCGCAGAGGGCGTTGCCCACCTCGCCCACACCGTCCGCGTCCTCGATCACACCCACGTTCCGGGGATTCCGGAAGTGGTCCATGACCGTTTCGCTGTAGAGTGCCATAATAAACTCCTCCTTACAGGACAAATTCTTTCTTTCCGCTGACCTTGTCCTTCCACAGCGGCGACATATTGCGCAGATAGGCCACGATCTCCGGGACGGCCTTCAAAATCGCGTCCACATCGGCCTCGGTGTTCTCCTCGCACAGGGACAGCCTCAGGGAGCCGTGAGCCACCTCATGAGGCCGCCCGATAGCCAGCAGGACATGGCTGGGGTCCAGGGAGCCGGAGGTGCAGGCCGAGCCGGAGGAGGCGCAGATGCCCCGGTCGTCCAGCAGCAGGAGCAGACTTTCCCCCTCAATGCCCTCAAAACAGAAGTTGACATTGCCGGGGAGACGGTTTACCGGGTCGCCGTTGAGGGCGGAGTGGGGGATTTGAGAGAGGCCGGCAATGAGCCTGTCTCGCAGGACGGAGACCTTGGCGGCGTTTTCTGCCATGTGGGCGCAGGACTCTTCCAGCGCCGCCGCCATGCCCGCAACGGCCGAGACATTCTCCGTCCCCGCCCGTTTGCCCCGCTCTTGGGCCCCGCCCTCAATGAGGCTGGTCAGCGGTACCCCCTGCCGGGCATAGAGTACGCCAATTCCCTTGGGGCCGTGGAACTTGTGGGCGGATAGCGACAGCAGGTCGATGTTCTGTGCCCTTACGTCGATGGGCAGATGTCCCGCCGCCTGTACCGCGTCGGTGTGGAAGATGACCCTCCGTTCCCGGCACACCGCGCCGATTTCCGAAACAGGCAGGATGGAACCGATCTCGTTGTTGGCGTACATGATGGTGACCAGGGCGGTGTCCTCCCGAATCGCCTCCGCCACCTGATGGGCAGTGACGGTTCCCAGCGGGCCCACGGGGAGCAACTCCACCTCAAAGCCCTCGTCCTCCAGCCTTTTCAGGGTGTGCAGGATGGCGTGGTGCTCAAAGGCGGTGGAGATGATATGCCGTTTCCCCCTCCGGGCCCCCAGTAGGGCGGCGGAACGGATGGCCTGATTGTCCGCCTCGCTGCCCCCGGAGGTGAAGGTGATTTCCTTGGGGGAGGCCCCAATGCAGGTTGCGATCCGCTCCCGGGCGTCCTCCAGGGCTTCCTTTGCTCTCTGGCCCAGCCCGTACAGGCTGGAGGGGTTGCCCCAGGTGTCCCGCATACAGGCGGTCATGGCGTTGATTGCGGCCTCGCCCATTTGGGTGGTGGCCGCATTGTCTGCGTAGATCATAGCAATATCCTTTCTGAACAGGAACACGCCGGTCAAGACACCAGCGTGTTCGTTCTATGCTCAATCTTCAAACAGCGGTGTGGACAGGTAGCGGTCGCCGGTGTCCGGGAACAGGGCCACGATGGTCTTTCCCGCGTTTTCGGGCCGCTTGGCCAGCTCAATTGCCGCGTGGAGCGCAGCCCCGGAGGAGATGCCCACCAGGATACCCTCCTTGCGGCCCACCAGCCGCCCGGCAGCAAAGGCGTCCTCGTTGGACACGGGGATGACCTCGTCGTAGACGGCGGTATCCAGTACCTCCGGGACAAAGCCCGCGCCGATCCCCTGAATTTTGTGAGACCCGGAGCGGCCCTCGCTGAGAACGGGGGAGTCCTTGGGCTCCACCGCCGCCACCTTTACCGCCGGGTTTTGCTCCTTCAGATACTGGCCCACGCCGGTGATGGTGCCGCCGGTACCCACGCCCGCCACAAAGATGTCCACTTTTCCGTCGGTATCCTCCCAGATTTCCGGGCCGGTGGTGGAGCGGTGGGCGGCGGGATTGGCCGGGTTGACAAACTGGCCGGGGATAAAGCTGTCGGGGATCTCCTTTGCCAGCTCCTCCGCCTTGGCGATGGCCCCCTTCATCCCCTTGGCCCCTTCGGTGAGTACCAGCTCCGCGCCGTAGGCCTTCATCAGTTGGCGGCGCTCCACGCTCATGGTCTCCGGCATGGTGATGATGATGCGGTAACCCCGGGCCGCCGCCACGGAGGCCAGGCCGATCCCGGTGTTGCCGGAGGTGGGCTCGATGATGACAGAGCCGGGCTTCAGCTTGCCGCTGGCCTCCGCCTCGTCGATCATCGCCTTGGCAATGCGGTCTTTTACCGACCCGGCGGGATTGAAATACTCCAGCTTAGCCAGGACGCAGGCTTTCAGCCCCGCCTCCTTCTCAATGCGGCTCAGCTTCAGCAAGGGCGTCTTGCCGATCAACTGGTCGGCGGATGTGTAGATATTGGACATATATATGACCTTCTTTCTTTATATTTGTGTTTTGCTAGATGGAGCAGGATTGACACCACCGGTCCCAGATTTTTGCAATGCGGCAAGGAAAACAAATCACGATACCGCAGACAGCGCCCACAGTGGCCTGCAATATCTGGAAGGGAAGTTTTAAGATTGCATACTCAGGAGTGCTGTACAGGAAGGCTCTGCCCAAGGAGTAGCCCACTACCATGATGATCGCTCCAAGAGTTACACCAAGTACGGCCCCGCTGAAGCGTTTTTGGGGTAGAGCGTGGGCGCAGAGGGAGATAACAGCTGCCTGCAGTCCGTGGGTGACCAGCGAGACAAACATAGGGGCCGGGTAGAAAAACATATCCCCCAGGAACGCGCCGATCCCGCCCACCGCGAAAGCACACAACGGGTCCAGCAGGATCGCGGCGGTACAGATCACAATATCGTTCAAGTAGAGACGTCCGCCCGGCACCGGCATCCCAAAGGAACTGAGGGCGATATTCATTGCCATAAAGACAGCGGTTACGGTCAGCCAGCGAACGGGGGCACGCTGGCGCAGAGATTCAGATTTCACAGTGTATTCCTCCTTTTTATCCCCGCGTTTCCGATGTAAATATATTCCTATATACCCACTTTGTCAATAGGTATATTTCTGTTTCTTGAAATCCTATTTACCTTGTGGTATAATAGGATGAAATGGGGGGATTTTTATGATGATTTCCACAAAGGGCCGGTATGCGCTGCGGTTTTTGGCGGATGTGGCGGAGCATCAGGGCAGCGGATTTGTGCCGTTAAGGGATGTGGCCGCCAGGCAGGAAATTTCGGAGAAATACTTGGAAATCGTGGTGAAAGAGCTGGTAAAGGGCGGGCTGCTCGACACTTTACGGGGAAAGGGCGGCGGCTACCGGCTGAACCGGCCACCGGAGGAGTACGGTGTAAAGGCTATTATTGAGCGTATGGAGGGGCCGCTGGCCCCTGTTGCCTGTTTGGAGCCGGGGCAGGATATCTGTCCCCGGAGCAAGAATTGCCGGACGCTCCCTCTTTGGCAGGGACTGGATAAGGTAATATCTGACTATCTTACTCAGTTCACCCTGGCGGATCTCATTCGAGAATAATCATTTGAAGGAGAAAGAAGTACTATGACGCTCCAGCAGCTGAAATATATCATTGCTATTGCGGACAGCGGCTCTGTCAACTCGGCCGCCAAAAACCTGTATCTCTCCCAGCCAAGCCTGTCCAGCGCCGTGAGGGAGCTGGAGGAGGAAATAGGCTTTGAGCTCTTCCACCGCTCCAACCGAGGGGTCACCATCACGGCGGAGGGGGAGGAGTTCCTCAACTACGCCCGGCAGGTGTGCCAGCAGTATGCCCTGCTGGAGGACCGCTTTGTGGCGGGGCGGTCCAAAAAGAAGTTCTCCGTCTCCACCCAGCACTACACCTTCGCCATCAATGCCTTTGTGGAGATGGTGCGCCGGGTGGGCATGGAGGAGTATGAGTTCTCCATCCTGGAGACCCGGACCTACGAGTGCGTGGAGAACGTCCGGGACCACAAGAGCGAGCTGGGCATCCTGTACCTGGACGAGTTCAACGAGAAGTACCTGACCAAGCTTTTTGACGAGAACAACCTGGAGTTCCACCCCCTGCGGGACTGCGCCACCTGCGTCTACCTCTGGGGGGAGCACCCTCTGGCCCGGCGGGAGCGGGTGACCATGGCCGACCTGGAGCCCTACCCCTGCATCGCCTTTGAGCTGGGCAAGGAGAACTCCCTGTTCCTGTCGGAGGAGGTGATGAGCACCTACCGGTACCGGCAGCTCATCCGGGTGGCCGACCGGGCCACGGTGCTCAACCTGATGAAGGGACTCAACGGCTATACCCTGTGCTCGGGCATCATCTGCCGCCCCCTCAACGGCTCGGAGTTCACCACCGTTCCCCTGGCGGAGGGGGGCGTGATGCACATCGGCTATATTCAGCGCCGGGGCAGCCAGCTCAGCCGGCTGGGGAAGCTGTACCTGTCCGAGGTGCGCAAGTCCATTTTGTTATAGCTTTTTCCTATAGCCCGCCCCTGTTTTTGGGTATTAACACCCGGGGCGGGTTTTGTGCTATTCTTTGAACACGTCACAGGAAAAGAGGAGCGTTATGATTCAACTGGAACATGTCTCAAAGCGCTTTGAGACAGGCAAACAGACGGTGGAGGCGGTGAAGGACGTGAGCCTCCACATAGAAAAGGGGACCATCGCCGGCATTATCGGCTTCTCCGGGGCGGGCAAGTCCACCCTGGCCCGGTGCATCAACCTGCTGGAGCGGCCCACTGAGGGAAAAGTAATCGTAGGGGGCGCGGAGCTCACCGCCCTGAGCGAGCGGCAGCTGCGGGAGCAGCGGAAGAAGATCGGCATGATCTTTCAGCACTTCAACCTCTTCGCCTCCCGGACGGTGTACGACAACGTGACCTACCCTCTTCGGGGGAGCGGAAGGAGCAAGAAAGAGATTGAGGACAAGGTAAAGCCCCTGCTGGAGCTGGTGGGGCTGTCTGACAAGGCGGACGCCTACCCCTCCCAGCTGTCCGGGGGGCAGAAGCAGCGGGTGGCCATCGCCCGGGCTCTGGCCAGCGACCCGGAGGTGCTCCTCAGCGACGAGGCCACCAGCGCCCTGGACCCGGAGACCACCCAGTCCATCCTCCGGCTTCTGAAGGAGGTCAACCGCGCCCTGGGCGTCACCATCCTGATCATCACCCATGAGATGCAGGTCATCAAGGAGATATGCAGTCAGGTGTATGTGATGGAGGGCGGCAGGATTGTGGAACAGGGGGACGTGTTTCAGGTGTTCGCCGTCCCACGGCAGGCGGTCACCCGCCGGTTCGTGGACAGCACCTCCCACCTCTCCCGGATTCAGGAGCTGCTGGACGACCCCGCCCGGCCCATCAAGCTGAACCCCGGGGACTATCTATTCCGGCTGAACTACCTGGAGCGCAGCACCTCTGAGGCGCTGATCTCCAACATCTCCCGGCGGTTTGAGCTGGATGTGAATATCCTGCTGGGCAGCATCGAGCTCATCGACGGCAATCCTCTGGGGGGCCTGGTGGTGGTCGCCGGGGGCGGCCACGACAAAATCGCCGCCGCCGCAGAGTACTTATCCAAACGAAACGTGCAGGTGGAGGTGATTTCCCATGGCTGAACTGCTTAATCAGATCATCCCCGACGTAGTGGCCCGGTCGGACCAGCTGTGGCGGGCCTTCTGGGAGACCATCCAGATGGTGGGCATCTCTGGGGCCATCTCCCTGGTGCTGGGCATCCCCTACGGGGTGCTGCTGTTCACCACCAGAGAGGGGGGCGTGCTGCAAAACCGGCCGGTGAACTTTATCCTGGGCCGCGTCTGCGACTTCTTCCGTTCCATCCCCTTTATCCTGCTGGCCATTTTACTGCTGGGGCTGAGCCGGCTGGTGGTGGGCGTGGCCATCGGCGTGCGGGGGGCCATCATCCCCCTGGTGTTCGGCACCGTCCCCTTCCTGGGCCGGCAGACCGAGAGCGCCCTGGCCGAGGTGCCCGCCGGCCTCATTGAGGCGGCCGAGGCGATCGGCTCCTCCCCCTGGGAGATTATCTGGCGGGTCTATCTGCGGGAGGCTGTCCCCGGCATCACCCGGGGGGTGACCATCACCATCGTCTCCCTCATCAACTTTACCGCCGTAGCCGGGACCCTGGGGGCGGGCGGTCTGGGCAACTTCGCCATCATGTACGGCCACAGCAAGAACCTGCCCCAGATCACCTGGACGGTCATCCTGATCATCGTCGTCCTAGTGAGCGCCGTCCAGTTTGTGGGCGGCTATATCGCCAAGAAAGCGACCCATTAAAGCGTCTGTTCTCCCGCCTTTGAACCGGGATAATGGAATATTTGCCCCATTAAAGGAGGAGCTTAAAATGAAAAAGAAGAACGTTTTTGCCCTTGCGCTGGCCGCGGCCCTGGCCCTGTCCCTGACGGCCTGCGGCGGAAAAGATAGCGGAAACGGCGGCGGCTCCAGCCCCGTGTCCGGCTCCACCCCCGGCTCCGGCTCTGCCGCCCCGTCTGCTGAGCCCACTGTAGTCAAGGTGGGCGTGGTGGGGGCCAACAACCAGCAGTGGAACACGGTCAACGAGCTGCTGGCCAAGGACAACATCAAGGTGGAGCTTGTGGAGTTTGCCGAATACAAGCTGCCCAACAACGCCCTGGACGCCGGGGAGATCGACCTGAACGCCTTCCAGCACAAGGCTTACCTCCAGAAGGAGATCGACGACCTGGGCTATGATGTTTCCATCCTGGGCGACACCATCATGGCCCCCCTGTCCCTGTACTCCGATAAGATCACCGACGTGAACCAGCTGAAGGAGGGAGACAAGATCGCCGTCCCCAGCGACCCCACCAACGAGGGCCGGTGCTTTAAGATTCTGGAGTCCGCCGGCGTGCTGGAGGTGGACCCCGCCGCCGGCTACATGCCCGAGCTGAAGGACATCACCGCCAACCCCCTGAAGCTGGAGTTTGTGGAGGTGGAGGCCGCCAACACCGCCAGCCTCCTGCCCGACGTGGCCGCCGCCTTTGTCAACGGGGCCCACGCCATCGACAACGGCCTGAACATCGACGAGGCTATCTACGTGGAGCAGGTGGAGCCCGGCTCCGACAACCCCTACATCAACATCATCGCCTGCCGCACCGCCGACCTAGACAATGAGGTCTATCAAAAGGTGCTGGCCGCCTACCAGTCCGAGGAGACCGCCCAGGCCATCCGGGACATCTATCAGGGCACCTACATCCCCGCATTTTAAGCAAGATACAGTTCCCGCCCCCTCGGAGGGCGGGAACAAACATAACTTTGAGGTGAATCAATATGGCCATCCATCCGCTGATTGAACAGGACAAGGACTACATCATCTCCCTGCGCCGCTGGTTCCACAGCCACCCGGAGCTGAGCATGAAGGAGTACAACACCGCCGCCAGAATTGAGGAGGAGCTGAGCGCCCTGGGCATCCCCACCCGCCGGGTGGGGGAGACCGGGGTGCTGGGGGTCCTCAAGGGGCGGAAGGGGCCGGGCAGAAGGGTGGTCCTCCGGGCGGACACCGACGCCCTGCCCATCCAGGACGAGAAGGCCGTCCTCTACGCCTCCCAGTGCCCCGGGGTGATGCACGCCTGCGGCCACGACGCCCACACCGCCGCCCTCCTGGGGGCGGCCCGGGCGCTGAAAAAGCTGGAGGACAGCCTCTCCGGAGAGATTGGCTTCGTTTTCCAGCCCGGGGAGGAGTATGGCAAGGGGGCCGTCCTCTTTCTTCAGGACGGGGCCTTGGAGGGGGCGGACCGCTCCTTCGGTGTCCACATGCAGTCCAACCTGCCGGTGGGGCAGGTTGCCATGAATCTGGGGGCGGAGAACGCCTCGGTGGACCACTTTACCATCCGGATACACGGCAGGAGCGCCCACGTCTCCACCCCGGAGCTGGGGGCGGATGCCCTCTACGCCGCCGCCCAGATTGTCACCGCCCTCCAGGGCCTGGTGGGCCGGCTGAAGAGTCCCACCGACCCCGCCCTCATCGGCGTGGGGGTGCTCCGGTCCGGGGAGGGGTACAATATCGTGGCCCGGGAGGCGGTGATCGAGGGCACGGTGCGCTGCTTCTCCCAGGAGACCCGGGCCATGATAAACGGCAAGATCGCCGATACCGCCCGGGGAGTGGCCGCCCTGTACAACACCACCGCTGAGATCGAGACCGAGTCCTTTACCCGGGCCCTCATCAACGACGCCCGGGTGTACGCTGAGACCGCCCCCCTGGTGGAGAAGGTGGTGGGCAGGGGGAACCTGGTGGTCAAGGAGCTGTCCCTGGGCGGGGACGACATGGCGGAGATCATGGCCGTGGTCCCCGGGGTCTACGCCTTTGTGGGCAGCGGCAGCGAGGCCGTCCCCGGCTCCCGGCTGGCCCATCACACCCCGGGCTTCGATATCGACGAGAGATGTCTGACTATCGCCGCAAGTTTATATGTAGAGTCGGCTCTGTTTTGGCTGAAGCAACGGACATAGTACAAAAATTTTGCAGTCTGCCGCCTCTGTTTTCATATAAAAATCCTCTTGTAAATTCAAGGAAAGGCGCTATGATAGCTTTGCATTTATTCCATATTCTGCAAGGGGGAATCGGCGATGTCCTATCACTATCTATTGGATCTGGCTTTGATTTTATTGAGTACCAAGCTGTTGGGGATCGCAACAGGAAAATTCCAAATGCCGCGGGTGGTGGGCGCGCTGCTGGCCGGGCTGATCCTGGGTCCTGCGGCGCTGAATATTCTGTCAGAGACTGCGTTCCTTTCCCAGCTGAGCGAACTGGGCGTCATCGTGATTTTGTTCACCGCCGGAATGGGCACCGACCTGCGTGAACTGCGCGGCGCCGGAAAGGCGGGCTTTTTGGTGGCGCTGTGCGGCGTGCTGGTACCCATGCTGATGGGCACAGGCTTTGGCTGGCTGGCGGGACAGGCAGGCTGGCTGCCGGGAAATACCTTCCTGGAAAACATCTTTTTAGGCACGGTACTTACCGCGACCTCTGTGAGCATCACAGTAGAGACGCTCAAGGAGCTGGGGCACCTGGACACCCGGGTGGGCAGTACGATCCTGGCCGCCGCCCTGATCGACGATGTGCTGGGTCTGGTGGCGCTGACCGTGGTGTCCAGCATGGCGGGCGGCGGAGGCAGCCTGCTGCTGGTGCTGCTGAAGATTGTGTTGTTTTTTGTCTTTGCCGTCGCCGCCGCGCATGGAAGCATCCGGCTGTTTCGCCGGATCATTGCAAGCGCCCACCAGAAAAACCTCCGGCGCTATCCGGTTTTTGCTTTTGTGCTCTGCCTGCTGCTGGCCTACTGCGCGGAGGAATTTTTCGGTGTGGCCGACATTATCGGGGCCTTTGTCGCGGGGCTGGTGGTGGCCTGCACCCCCAAGGACGGTTACATCCGCTCAAAGTTTGAGCCCCTGAGCTACCTGCTGCTGACCCCGGTGTTCTTCGCGGGAATCGGCATCAAGGTGGAGCTGCCCCAGCTGAACGGGACGCTGGCGGTCTTTTCCCTGCTTCTTCTGGCGGTGGCAGTTTTGTCCAAGATCATTGGCTGCGGCCTGGGAGCTAAGCTGTGCGGCTTTGACGGAGCGGAGTGCCTCCAGGTGGGAACCGGCATGGCCTGCCGGGGTGAGGTAGCTCTGATCGTGGCCAACCGGGGGTTGTCTATGGGGGTGCTCAGCCAGGCTATGATGACGCCTATCGTAATCACTGTGGTGGGCTGCGCAGTGCTGACGCCGGTTTTACTAAAGCTGTGCTTCAGCGGACAGCCCAAGAGTACAGCGGCGGGCAATGCACTGGCTGACCACTACCATAAGGCGGAGCAGCTGGAACTTATGTCCGATGAGATGCTGAGAAAAAAGCCTCAGTGAGGCATTTTTTAGCGTGGGTAAGGGCTTTTCTCCGACAGCTTCCGCTCAAAGCGGTCCTTTCGGGTATCTGTGGGGACCGGAGTGGGATACCGCCCGGTAAAGCAGGCGTCACAGCAGCGGCCCTGTCCGATGAGTGCCCCCAGCCGTTCCGCTGGCAGGTAGCCCAGGGAGTCCGCCCCGACGATTTGGGCGATCTCCTCCACGGTGTGGTGGCAGGCGATGAGGTTTTCCCGGGAGTCTATGTCGGTGCCATAGTAGCAGGGGTTGAGGAAGGGGGGCGCGGAGATGCGCAGGTGAATCTCCTTAGCCCCCGCCTCCCGGAGCAGGCTGACAATCCGGCCGCTGGTGGTCCCCCGGACGATGGAGTCGTCCACCAGCACCACCCGTTTTCCCGCTACGCTGTCCCGGACGGCGCTGAGCTTGATTTTCACCTGATCCAGCCGGTGGTCCTGGCCGGGGGCGATGAAGGTGCGGCCGATGTACTTGTTTTTGATGAGGCCGATGCCGTAGAGGATACCGGAGGCCCGGCTGTAGCCCAGGGCGGCATCCAGGCCGGAGTCGGGCACCCCCACCACCACGTCCGCATGGACCGGGTGGGTATGGGCCAGGATTTCTCCCGCCCGCAGCCGGGCGGCGTGGACGGACACCCCGTCGATCACCGAATCCGGGCGGGCGAAGTAGATGTACTCAAAGATGCAGGGGGCAGGTTCCGCCTTGCCGCAGTGTTCCCGGCGGGAGACAATACCATCTTTGGAGAACACCAGAATCTCTCCCGGCTCCAGGTCCCGGACGAACTCCGCCCCCACCGCCGTCAGCGCGCAGCTCTCCGAGGCGGCCACGTAAGTCCCGTCCTCCATTTTGCCGTAGCACAGGGGACGGAAGCCGTGGGGGTCCCGGGCGCAGATCAGCTTCTGGGGGGACATGAGCACCAGGGAGCAGGCCCCCTCCAGCCTGTCCATGGCGGCGCTGAGGGCATCCTCGATGGAGGGGGCGGACAGCCGCTCTTTGGTGACGATGTAGGCGATGATCTCGGTGTCGCTGGTGGAGTGGAAGATGGCCCCGGACAGCTCCAGCTCGTCCCGGAGGGGGGCGGCGTTGCTGAGATTTCCGTTGTGGGCCAGGGCCATGCGGCCCTTCTGGTGGTTGACCTCAATGGGCTGGCAGTTGCTCCGGTTGGAGGCCCCGGTGGTGCCGTAGCGGGTGTGGCCCACCGCCATAGTTCCCCGGGGGAATCGGTCCAAAATCTCTTCGGAGAAGACCTCCCCCACCAGCCCCAGGTCCTTGTGGGAGGCGAACACCCCGTCGTCGTTGACCACGATGCCGCAGCTCTCCTGTCCCCGGTGCTGGAGAGCATACAGGCCGTAATAGGCCAGCCGGCCCACGTCCGCAGGACGGGGTGAAATCACGCCAAAAACGCCGCATTCCTCATGGATACTCATGATAATACCTCCAAATCACAACGGAATAAGTATGCCCGGCCAGCGTTTCCACTGTCCGGGCGATGGCTTCGGTGATGGATGGATCACGCGAAGAGAGGAGCTTCGATTGGTTTATCTGGCAAAGGTGCGATAGTATTCGTCCAGCATCTTCCACAGCTTCTTCATAGTAAATCCTTCTTTCCTTTTAAACTCGTAAGGTTTATTGCTTCCCTTTGGATGTTCTTATGCTAACACAGAAACCGAAGAAAAGGAAATACATATATCATTGCAGCTATCATATCTTTTTGATATGATAGGCCCCCGCGCCCGTTGGGCGCGGGGGCTGTCTCCTGCTATGATTCCGCCTGATTTTCCTCCAGGTAGTCCCGGACATAGCGGATAAACTCCCGGGTCAGCCCGGAGGGGGCATGTCCCTTGTTCCAGACCAGGATATACTCCACCTGACGTGAGGGCCGGGTCACCACCTTGGACACCACCAGACCGTTGGACACCCCAATAGTCTGGGGGAAGATGCTGATCCCCACCCCCAGGCTGGTCAGGGCCGCCGCGTCCATGTAGTTGGACATCTCGCAGAGAATCCGGGGCTCCGCGCCGATCTCTCCGAACCAGCGGCGGATCGCTTCGATCCGGGACTTCCGGCTGGGGACGATGAGCGGCTCCCCCACCAGGCTGGACAGGGGGATGGAGTCCCCCTCCGCTCTGGCCAGGGGATGGTCCGGATGGAGCATGGCGGCCCAGGGCTCCCGGCCCACGGGAAAGCCCTCCAGGTGCTCGGTGTCGTAGGGCGCGGCGATGACGGACAGGTCGGCCAGCCCCTTGCGCAACCGGTCCAGTGCATCGTCGCTGCTGCCGTTCCACAGGTTGTAGCGCACCAGGGGGAACTCCTCCCGGAAGCCGGCGATCCACCGGGCGGCCAGAAAGGGGGCGCGGCCCTCCACTATGCTCAGATAGATGGTGCCGGTCATCCCCTCCCGCAGGCTGAAAATCTCCTGCCGGGTTTTGTCCGTCAGCTCCTGGATCTGAATCGCCCGGCGCAGCAGGAGAGATCCCTCCTCGGTCAGCTCCAGACGCCGCTTCCCCCGGAGAAAGAGCTGGACCCCCAGTTCCTCCTCCAGGGCCTTGATCTGGTTGCTGAGGGGCGGCTGACTCATATTCAGCTTTTCCGCTGCCCGGGTGATGTTCAGCTCCTGGGCTACAACGGTAAAATAGTGCAAGGTGCGCAGCTCCATGATGAGGCCCCCCATATCATTCTACTACGTCTGTTCATTATAGGCCCTGTGGCCTCAGCTGTAAAGAGAAATTGGTTAGGGAGATTGGACTTTGCCAAATGGCGGAATAAAAAAGATTGAAAAACATATTTATTCGACTTGTTTTCCCGGCAACACGAGGTCGAATTGGGATATTAAGAATTATCGTTGAAAATTCCGCATATTTTCCTCGTCTCCGGCTGGGGAAACACAGATAAATAGCGGGGTATATGCGGCAGAAAACAATTTGAGCAGTCTTTCCTTTAGTATAATTAGTATAAACGGCACTGCTCCATTATAGCTCCTCTAAAAAAGGGGCAGAAATCTCCGCACCAGCTCCACACAGCCGTCCTCCCCCAGGGCCTCAGAGTCCAGGGAGAGGTCATAGCCCGCAGTGTCCCGCCACTCCTCACCGGTATAGTAATGGTAGTAGGCGGCGCGGCGCTTGTCCTCCACCCGGATGTGCCTGGCCACTTCCCGCTGACTCCAGGCCAGGGAGTAAGACGCCACTCGGGCGAGGCGGGCCTCCAGCGGGGCGTGGATGAACAGCCGGAGCACATTAGGGTGGCCGGCCAGAAGGTAATTGGCGCACCGGCCCAGGATGATGCAGGATTCCGCTTTCGCCAGTTCCCGGATAATCTCCGCTGAGAGTACTACTGTTGTCAAATTGATCCCTTCTGAGAACTGAATTTCCTTTATGAAATAATTATTTTTTCTTAGGGAATTTCTTTCAGGTGGATGGATAGATTCCAGGGTCAAATGATCTCGGAGCCTTTTTGGGGCTTATTATCATATCGAAAAGATATAGTAGTTACAAGGGAAAAAGTATTTTAATTTTCAAAATTTTGGTGCTATGATGGGAACGCTCAAAGGAATGCTCCTCGTTTTTGTGTGATCCATCCATCACCAAAGCTGTGGCCTGGGCGGTGGAAACACCGTCCAGGCCTAACTTTTTATGGGGAAGGGAAGTGCTTCGGCCATGCTCTCATTTCTGAAAGAGGAAGGGGTCAGCCCCGAACTGCTGGAGGAATTGGAGCGGTTCCGAAAGGAATATCCCGCAGAGCTGTTGGAGCGGATTCCCGTCCCTCAGTTCCGCTACTACGGCCGGGAGGTCTGGGAGCAGGCGGCCGCTGCGCTGCTGTGCGGGAAGAACCTGCTCCTCACCGGGGATAAGGCCACCGGTAAGAATGTGCTGGCGGAAAACCTGGCCGCAGTCTTTGGCCGGCCCGCCTGGAACGTGTCTTTCCATGTGAATCTGGACGCCTCCGGTCTGGTGGGGACAGACACCTTCACGGAGGGGCAGGTCCGTTTCCGGCCTGGGCCGGTTTACCAGTGCGCCCAATACGGGGGCTTCGGCATTCTGGACGAGATCAACATGGCGAAGAACGAGGCACTGGCCGTCCTCCACGCCGTTCTGGACTTCCGGCGGGTGCTGGACATCCCGGGGTATGACCGCCTCCCCATGGCCCCCGCCGCCCGCTTCATCGCCACCATGAACTACGACTACGCCGGCACCCGGGAGCTGAACGAGGCCCTGGCCTCCCGGTTTGTGGTCATCCAGATGCCCGCCATCAGCCCGGAAAATCTGGACCGGCTGCTGAAACACCGCTGTCCTGAGCTGAAACAGAAATACCGCCAGCAGTTTGCCTCGCTCTTCTTTGACCTTCAAAAGAAGTGCGAGGGCGGTGAAATTTCCTCCAAGGCCCTGGACCTGCGGGGGCTGCTGGACGCCCTGGAGTTGATGGCGGCGGGGGTTCCCTCCGGGCCCGCTCTGGACATGGGGATCACCAACAAGACCGCCGACGGCTATGAGCAGGGCCTGATTCGGGACGTGATGGCGGCTCGGGTCTCCCCCAAGCTCACCCGAGGGGAGCTGTTCGGCCCGTGAGCGCCCACCATACCGCCGGACAGCGCCGGGCGATGAACCAGGTCTGGAACGGGGCGGGCGTCTACGGCTTCGAGCCCCTGTTCCTCTCTCTGAACGGCGACGGGAGCCCGAACCTGTACTTAAACACCATTGTGGGCTGTGTCCGCAAGTGGTACGGGGAGGAGGGGCCGGCCCGGCTCTTTCAGGCCTGGGCGGGGGACCGGCGGCAGGCGCTGCTGGACGACCTGGCCTGGCTGGCTCTGGAGAGCGCCGCCTATCAGCTGGAGCTGCCCCAACGGCCCATTCTGGCCGACCTGCGCCGGGACTGGGCGGTGGAGTTCTTTGATAAGGAGCACACCCTCTCCCGCCAGGAGTGGATGGCAAAAAACCAGCTGAGCTACACCATGCAGTCCGCCCGGTGGAGGGCAGTGCTGGGAAAGCGCCCCCCGGTGATGACCCCCTATGAAAGGCGGCTGTCCGCCGCGTTGGCCTTGGGGCCAATGGAGGAACAGGAGCTTTTTCCCGCCATTTTGGAGCTGTTTGCCCGCTTTCGCCTCTTTGACGGCAGGAGCCGCCCGCCTTCCGCCTTGCGGCTTCACCTCACGGGAAAATGGGCCGGGGTGATGACCCGGCTGATGCCCACAGAGATCGTCCACACCGATGTGGCCTCTGTCGGACACGGAAAGGGGTCAGATGAGGGGGACAGCACAAAGTTGGACATCCGCCGAGCCAGTATCCGGCTGAAGGAGAACGTTTCCTCTGACCGGCTGTACATCCAGAGCTGCTTCGGCCCCTCCCTCCTGCCCCAGCGGGAGCTGGCGGCGGCGGAGCAGAAGCTGTGCGCCGGCCTCCATTTGGGCTGTCATCTGTGGTACACTGCCGGGGTCCCCACCCCGGAGCAGGCACCCGGCGGGGAGGCCCGCCGGCTGGCGGAGCAGGCCCGGCTCCAGCAGGAGCACAACCGGGAGGTTTTCTCAGCGGACGCTGCCCTCTACCAAAACACTATCCGGCGGCTGACGGAGCAGATTCAAAACTGTATCCGGGTCCACAGCCAGGCGGAGGAGGAGACCGCCCGGAGCGGAAAGTTGAACACCCCCCGTGTCTGGCGGGCGGCGGCGCTGTCCGACCGGCGGGTCTTTGTCCGGGAGACGGACTCCGCCCGCCCCGGCTTTTCGGTGGACCTGCTGCTGGACGCCTCCTCCTCCCGGATGCACTGTCAGGAGGCCGTCGCCGCCCAGGGGTACATCCTGGCCGAGAGCCTGGCCCGGTGCGGCGTACCCGTGCGGGTGTCCGGCTTTTGCAGCCTGCGGGGGTACACCGTCCTCCGGGTGCTCAAGGACTTCGGGGACAGCAGCGGTCAGGTATTCCGCTACTTCGCCGCCGGCTGGAACCGGGATGGCCTGGTCCTCCGGGCGGCGGGAGAGCTGCTGGAGGTCCCCCCGGAGCAAAAACGGCTGCTTCTGCTCCTCACCGACGCCAGCCCCAACGACAGCCGGCGCATTCCGCCGGGGGGAGAGTTCCCCTTTGGCCATGACTACGCCGACGCCCCGGGGGTGGAGGACGCCGCTCGGGAGGTCCGGGCTCTGCGAAAGCAAGGCATCCGGGTGGGGGCGGTGTTCATGGGGCCAAGCCTGAATGTCCCGGCGGCGGAGACCATCTACGGAAAGAGCCTGGCCCACATCCGGTCCATGGACCAGTTGGCCGTCGCTGCGGGGGCGCTGATTCAGGCGGAGATACGGGAGTTGGAGTAAAAACTTTGTTAAACGGTCCGGCCGCGCACCATACGCGGCGGGCTGAAATATAAGGGAGGTATATTTATGGTAAGTTTTCTTGTGTGTCTGGCCCTGTTGATTGCCGGCTACTTTGTCTACGGCAAAGTGGTGGACAGCACCTTCGGCCCGGACGACCGGGAGACCCCCGCCGTCCGCATCAACGACGGGGTGGACTATGTGGTCATGCCCCAGTGGAAGCTGTTCCTGGTCCAGCTGCTGAACATCGCCGGCCTGGGCCCCATCTTCGGCGCTCTGTCCGGCTCCCTGTGGGGCCCCAGCGTCTTCCTGTGGATCACCTTCGGCACCATCTTCGCCGGCGGCGTCCACGACTACTTCGCCGGTATGCTCTCTGAGCGCAACGACGGCGCGTCCGTCTCTGAGATCACCGGTATCTACCTGGGCGGCGGCATGAAGAACGTCATGCGGGTGTTCAGCGTGGTGCTGCTGATCATGGTGGGCACCGTCTTTGCCGTGGGCCCTGCCGGCCTGCTCCAGCTGCTGTGCAAGAACGCCGGCGGCATCCTGGCCAACAAGATGTTCTGGCTCATCCTCATCCTGATCTACTACTTCATCGCCACCTTTATCTCTGTGGACAAGGTCATCGGCAAGATCTACCCCGTGTTCGGCATCTGCCTGATTATCATGGCCGTGGGCGTGGCCTTCGGCGTGCTCACCAACTCCAACTACGTCATCCCCGAGCTGTGGGATCACCTGTACAACATGCACCCCTCCGGCACCCCCATCTGGAGCTTCATGTTCATCACCGTGGCCTGCGGGGCCATTTCCGGCTTCCACGCCACCCAGTCCCCGCTGATGGCCCGCTGCATGAAGTCTGAGCGCCAGGGCCACATGGTGTTCTACGGCGCCATGATCTCCGAGGGCATCATCGCCCTGATCTGGGCCGCCGCCGGCTGCTCCATCTACACCGGCGCCGAGCTGCTGGGTATGGGTGCCGGCGGCCCCACCGCCGTCTACGACATCTGCCAGAAGACCATGGGCTCCGCCGGTATGGTGCTGGCCATGCTGGGCGTCATCGCCTGCCCCATCACCTCCGGCGACACCGCCTTCCGCTCCGCACGCCTCACCCTGGCCGACTGGTTCAAGATCGACCAGAAGAACTACGCCAACCGCCTGAAACTGTGCGTCCCCGTGCTGGGCGCGGGTGCCATCCTGGGCATCGGCAACGCCCTGGGCAAGATCGACTACAATGTCATCTGGAGGTACTTCAGCTGGTCCAACCAGACCCTGGCCATGATCGTCCTCTGGGCGGCCAGCATGTACCTGTTCCAGCAGAAGAAGAACTACTGGATCACCGCCGTCCCCGCCACCTTTATGAGCGCGGTGTCCTGTACCTACTTCATCCTGGGCGAGGAGTGCCTGGGCCAGCTGCTCAACAAGCATGAGGTGGTGGACGGCGCCCGCAAGCTGGTGGCCTACAACACCGCCCTGGCCTACCCCGTGGGTATCGTGTTCGCCGCCGCCCTGCTGGGTATCTTCCTCTACGCCACCAGGAAGCAGACCGCCAAGGCCTAACACCAAAACACCAGCCGCTGCCTGTACGACAGCGGCTGGTATTCTGCTTGTCTTGACGCCTGGGGGCCGACATGGTAAAATCAGTTCGTTTAATTTTCGTTTTGGAGGTATCTCGCTGTGAAAGACATGATTGCATATTGCGGACTGAACTGTGAAAAATGCGACGCCTATCTTGCGACCATTCACGATGACCAAGTGTTGCGTGAAAAAACCGCAAAATTATGGGCTGAGTTAAATCAAGCTCCCATTCTGCCTGAACATATCAACTGTCAAGGCTGCCGCGTTGAGGGAGTGAAAACGGTATTTTGTGACAGCCTCTGTGAGATTCGCCAGTGTGCGCTGAAAAAGGGCGTTGCGACCTGCGGCGACTGTCCGGAGCTGGAAAATTGTCAAATTGTTGGAGCGGTTATCTCCAACAACCCCGAGGCTCTGGAAAATCTGAAAAGGAACTAGGCGATCATCCATGCTATTCAAACCAGTACAGCTGGGCCTGGAGGCCCTGGATAAGGACGTCCTGATTGCGGACCGGAAATCCTGCAAGCGCTTCGGCCCCTGCGGGGTGGGGGAAAAGGCCCTGTATCTCAGCAGCTTCTACCGCAGTTGCCGGTACTATCTGCCCTACGGCGGGATCACCCGGGTCTTCAAGCGGGTGGCCATGAGCAAGGGGGGCTACTCCCACAAGGGCGTGTTCGCCTCCATCCCCTATCTGGTGGTGGAGTACGACGGCGGCCGGGAGAAGCAGTGCACTTACAAATACGAGGAGCAGGTGGACCAGCTGCTGGCCTATCTGAAGCGGGTCCGCCCGGAGATCAAACAGGTGAGCGCGGCGGCGGAGGTCCGTCTGGAGGAGCGGGTACGGGAACAGCCTCCCAAACCGGAGCTGACCGGGGAGGCCCTGGCCACGCTGAAGGCGCTCAAGGCGGCGGAGGCCGTTCTGGAGAAGCGGCCCGACCTGTATCTGGAGCTGAGCAAATCCGCCCGGCAGCTGAGGGAGCTGAACCTCATCCTCTCCGCCCGCCGGGGCGGGAAAATGAAAAAACGAGAAGAAGATATCCCGTCCCGCGCGGAGCGAGCCAAGGCGGCCATGGAGGCATTCCTGACGGACTACCAGCCCTTCCCCTTGCCATCCCGCTACGCCCACCCCATCGTCCTCCGGCGGATGGGGCGCTGCGTGGAGGAGGGTCGGACCGATACCCCCGAACAGGCCCTGGAAACGGTCAAGGCGGACCTGAAAGCCCTGAACTCCTCCGTCCAGGTGAGCCAGGAGGAGCACGACGAGGTGGTGGCCGTGAAGGCCATGTTTCTCAATGAGGGCTATCGGTAGATCATGTCATTTTGCAAGTTGTCAGCAGAAGCAATTCATAAATGTGATTCCATTCTTATCCAATCTGATGATTTACGGCTCTTTTTGAATGTGTTTGATTTCCCTGTCGCAAGGGCAAAGGCGTCTTTGAGCGAGTTTTCGCGGATGTCTGCGCCCTTGCCTTAACACGCCAAAAGTATGTCCATCGACGAGGTACTGAAGATCTCCGACCTTGTTACCATCCACATGCCCCTCACCCCCGAGACCAAGAACCTGTCTAACGCCAAGTCCATCGCCAGGATGAAGGACGACGCCGTGGTGCTGAACATGGCCCGGGGCGGCATCGTCAACGAGGAGGATATGTATGAGGCCTTAAAGTCAGGTAAGATCGGCGGCTATGCCTCTGATGTTATGGAGGAAGAACTGGTTGACGAAGGCCTGGATACAAAATTCCACTCGCCGCTGATCGAATGTGATAACTTCATTAGCTCTCCCCATTTGGGCGCTCAAACCGTAGATGCTTCCCGGGATATTGGCGGTTATATCATCCAAAAAGTAAAAGACGCCCTAGATTTGTGCGCAAAGTATAGACATAATCAGCACAGGCCGTCTCCGTCACATCGTGCTCCATGTTATCGTCCTCAGAGAAGATAGCCATGATGATGATAGGCACCAGGCATGTTCTGGTCATCCTTACGCCGTTAAAAAGATGATTGATGCGTCAAAATTGGGGAGCCAATGGTTAATCATTCATTGAAACCGGAAATCATAATACCAAAGCGAGTGCGGAAAGAGGGCTTGCGTCGGGAACGACGCAAGCCCTCTTTCCGCACCTCAACCTGTTCTGCTCGTTGCGTCTGCCCAGGCAGACACTCCTCTCAGAACCCCTCTCTGTACCTGTTTTACCATGACCGGTTTCACTCTCAATTTACAACACATCATGGCCGATTGAAGTCCAAGACCAACACACATTTTTCGCTTCGCTCTGTTCGCTATGATATTTTTCAAATCTCATAGTTTCGTCTAAAAATCAGCCCTCATGTGATGCTTCTGATTTGCTGTGATTTGTCGAAATCCAAAATACGGATAATCGTGGCACCTTTTTCTCCCCACCATCCAACCACCGAAAAGGCCATATGTTCCATGTTGTCGTCCTCAAAAAAGATACCCTTCAGATTGTTGAGTACCACCTGGATGGACCGGTTGGAGGTATCCCACAGTCTAGCATTATCGCTTCCTCTGGGAGTGATGATCTCAATCTCAACCATAGTCTTATCAAAATAGGGGAGGGGCCTCTGTTGGGCCGCCTCCCCTATGGCCGCATGGATCATCGCTTTCCAATGTTCCTCGACTGCCTCAGTCAATCGCTTCATAGACGGCAGTGGCTCCACTATTGTCAGCGTCACCACAGAATTTTTATTTTCTCCACCACTATGCTCATCTGCGATTCGTTCCGTAACCCCGCCAAAGGTCTCCATATCGTAAATCACCGACAGTAGCTGGCTTTGCAGTCGCAGTGTCAGGTCGTACATTTTGCGGAGTTGGTCTACGTTTGCTATACCGTTATCCAGTAGGCACTGCTCGATCTGCGCTATCGTTTTCTTCAGACAGATATTCATAAAACTGTGTCCCCTCCAATTCTATCACATCCGGGTACATTCGCAGAATCGGCCTGTCCTGCTTCCGGTAGCAAACTGCATACCGAACCTCTGGCGGTGTGGGCATATCGCTTTCCAAAAGTTTTTTCAGTTCCTTCACCGCTGAGAAAAAATAGACATATTTCAGTAAGTCGGTCGCTGGGTTGACAAAAAAGCGGTAAGGCCACTTTTCGTAGTCGCCTTGTGCCGGATCATGTGACCTGGTTCCATTTTTGCACTGGTTACCTACTTCGCTCTCTGAGAACAATATGGCCTGTATGTCCGTACAGAACCACTTCGGTGTAGTTAAATAGACGTGCTCATATTGCGCCCGCAACTTAATAGGAGAACGGGACCAGCAGGTCGGTTTATTGCGCTCCAGGCAAATATCAGAGAGAAGTTGCCGCCGGCTCCACATCGTCTGACGGATGATATTTCTTGCTGTCTTATTTCGCTTGCCGTCCTGACACATCAAAATCATTCCAGTGGCCTTTGTTTCATAACTACCGTACTTTGTATAGAACAGTGATCCCTCCGCCCGCACGTGCCACTCCATGCTCCCGTCCCCAATGTCATAGACGGCCAGTTTCTCTTTTCCTGCCAGTAGCATCCCAGTAAATCAGGTGGTGGACAAGATACCTGGTGCGATACTTCGCCAGCAGGCTGAGGGAATAAATACCGGCTCCGATGACTTCGGCACTTCCGCAACGGCTGGGATGCTGTGCTCTTTCATCAGCATAGCCATACGAGAGACCTCCATCACTCGCTGGACAGATTGCTCCCCACCGCCTACTGAGATTAACGGCTTGACATCAGGGAACAATCTTCTGCCCTTTGCTAAAATCGACACGCTGCCGTCCTTGCGTTTGGTGAGGTACTTGTTTTTCGTCAGTGGCCGAAACGCATAGGACAGGGCTACCTGGTCTCCAGTCCTCTCTGTATCCAACAGGTGCAGACACCCGGGATAGTCCAAAAGATTAAATCGGGTCAGATGGCGAATCAGCTTTAATTGGTTTTCATGTAGTCTCATCTGTCTCCTCCAAATAGAAAGATTGGGCGGTCAGACCAGCGGCTTCTTCCAAAGCTGTTGACCTGCCGCCCGATTTCGTGACTGCTTTCACGGAAAACAATCACCCCCCTCAATTACTAAAGCCTTCGCTTAGTCCTCCAGAGAGTTGCCGTTAAGATACGCAATCAGCCGCTCGGTATAGATGCGGATATACCGCTGTCGTGTCCCAATGTTGGCACCCAGCAGGCAGAACGGCTCCCGGCCCTCCGCTACCAGCTTGGACAGCTGACGGGGCGAGACGCCTAACAGTTCCGAAGCTACCTTCAGTGGTGTAAAGTTGGGATACTCCCGACGCAGCTTGTTCGTCGCTTTGTTGTCCACAGGTATTTACCTCCTTTCTCCGCGTATTGCAGTTTTTTGCCGGTGTTCAGTCGGACTGCTCTTTTTTGCCCAACTGTTCCACGAGTGCTTGGACATTGATGTAGTACACGCCGCCGCTTTTGATGTGCGGGATCGTGCCGTCCTTACATCCCTGCCGCAGAAAATACTGCGACAACCCCGTGGTCTTGCAGGCTTCCGTAATTTTTTGGAATGGAACCATAGGCATTACCTCCTTTGCATAAATTTCACACACTCGCCGCGCCGTCTGTTCTTATTGCTTATATGCGATATTCAAATCATACACCTGTCATGTGCCACTGTCAATACTAATTTTCCTTATTCTGAAATTATTATAATTTTACGAAAATATATATTGCTTTTTTGCGACTAGCGTGGTATAATGAAGCACTATTACAAAACAGGAGGGAACACCATGACCACAGGAGAAAGAATCCGCACCCGCCGCAAGCAGCTCGGTATGTCGGTGGACGATTTGGCCGCCAAGCTGGGCAAGAACCGCGCCACTATTTACCGCTATGAGAGCGACGCTATCGAGATGCCCGCCAGCCTGCTGAAGCCTCTGGCTGACGCGCTTGACACGATTCCCGATGAACTGATGGACTGGGGCGGTCTGCTGACCAGCGAAACAGAGCGCCAAGACAAGATGCAGGAAGTTTTGCCGCTGATTACAGATGGAATTTCGATTGAGGGCAGAAACAAAAAGTACATTTTGGTCAAAGCCCCTGCACACGGCGGCAAATTGGAATCTGAGCTGCGGTCTGCACTTTTGACCCTCTACCAATTTAATAACAATGGTCAGGACACAAAAATGCGCACTCTCCGAATCTTGGGAGAATTGGTGTCAACGCTTGATGCCAAGGATCAGGAAAAACTAGTATCCTACGGAGAATTTTTGGATGCACAGAGCCAGAAGAAAAGGGGGATTTCTATGGAACACCCTTACCAACGCAAATAAAAGGAAAGGAATTTTTATGGCATCAACCAGAAAACGAACCACCAAAGACGGACAAATCTTCTATGAGATCCGGGTCAGCCGTGGACGGGGGAAGTCCTACCTAACCACCCGCTGGTATCCTCCGGAGGGCTGGGGGCAAAAGGCTATTGAACGTACACTGGCAAAGGAGGCCTCGGAATTTGAGCGCCGCTGTCGGGAAGGCGAGGTCGTCAGTCGTGCGGAGCAAAAAGAAAGCGACCTCCGGCAGAAGCGGGAGGCCACAAAGATTCAGACGTTGCGACAGTACGGCGAAGCAGTATTTATGCCAGCTAAGGGCGTCACAATGAGCGAGAATGGCCGGTGCGCTTACCAGGGCAATCTCAATCACTGGATATATCCGGCTCTGGGCAATCTGAAAATGCCCGATATTACCCCGGCCAATATCTCCGCTCTGTTGCTCTCTATGCAATCGGATGGCAAAGCCCACGCAACCTGTGTCAAGGTCTATACCATCCTGCACAGCCTTTTCAAAATGGCCTATATGGCCGATGTAATCTCTGCCAATCCTATGGATAAGGTGGAGCGGCCCAAACCGCGTAAGGGCGAAATCAAGGACAAGGACGTAGAGGCTTACACAATTGATGAGGTCCAGCGTATCTTTAACGCACTGGAACATGAGCCGTTGAAGTGGCGTACCTTGATGCGCTTACTAATCGACACCGGCATCCGTCGGGGCGAATGCTGTGGATTGCAGTGGAAGGATATAGACTCCCAGGCCAGAACGATCACGATTCGAGGAAACCTCTGTTATACACCACAAAAGGGCATTTACTTGGACACACCTAAGAGCGGCAAGGTGAGGACGATTGACGTTGACCCGGAGATCATCGGTCTGCTCCAGCAGCTCAGATTGGAGCAGGCAGGACACGCCATCAGCACCTATGTCTTCACTCAGCAGGACAGCCCAGAGCCGATGCACCCTCAGTCTCCAGCCAGGTACATGCAGAAATTCTCCAAGAAGTATGATGTACCCGGTCTTCACCCCCATAAATTGCGTCACACGTTTGCCAGCATCGCTATTATCAACGGTGCCGATATCGCCAGCGTATCCGAAAAGTTGGGGCACAGCGACAAGGCCGTCACCCTCCGTATGTACACACACGCAGACCAGGAAAGTATAAAACGGGCCAGCCAAATTTTCAGAGATGCTTTGAAAAAAGCTGGTCAGGCGTAGTATGAATTGATCCCTAAAAACCTGTTGGTATGGGTTTCTGTATGGGTTTCCTGCCAGGTAGTTTCTTCTTTAGGTAAAAAGTAAAAACCCGCTATCCCTTACGGGACAACGGGTTTGAGTGGAGCTGCTACCCAGATTTGAACTGGGGACCTCATCCTTACCAGAGGAGCAAAACGAACATTTTCAGCCAAAAGCAGGACAAAAATATAAAAAATCGGCGCATAATCCCACTTTTGCAGCGTCTAAAAAATTGCAAAGGTGCCAGTAACCGCACAGGGGCGGGGGGCTGCTATCTGTAACACCACCCCGGCAATTTTCCTCTCGTCCCCCCGTCCCACGCCCGCAGGCGTCAGAGGCGTCAGCAATTCATAGAATTGCGATAGCCGTACCAAACCTTTAACCCCGCCTTGCGCCCAGCCGCCGAGACGCACCCCGGCCTCAGCCGTGGCGGGCCACCCAGCCGCCGACACACTCACAACGCCACTTTCAAAACAAAAAATTCCTTGCACTATTTTCCCGTTTAGTGTAGAATATTCACGAGAGACAGCAGAAGCATATAAGGCAGGCCAAGGAGGGCGGCAACCCTCCTCGGCCTTATGCAGGAGAACCGACCTCCCACACAGCAAGAAACTTGCGCCGCACCCATTTTATCAAATATTGATGGCTTAATCAAGCGTGAAAAATGGGAATGTGTGTTTAGCTTTCGGCGGTGTAGGGATAAATTGCAAACCCTGCGCCGCTTTTGTTGTCTCGGCGGTCCCGAGCAAAGCCCACGGGGGACGGGAAGAACCCACCCCCAAGGGCCGGACCGTTGAGGCATGAAAAACCGTATAGGAGGAGAACACACTATGAAAAAGGCGCTTATCTATACCCTATCTCTGGCCTTGCTCTTGTCATTGGCTGCTTGTCACAAGCCCCAGGCGGACCAGCCCGCAGAGCCGCAGGAGCCAGAGATTCAGCAGACGGAACCTGTCAGCACAGAGCCAACCACGCCACCAGTTGAAGCAGCCCCGCAGGAGGAGCCAAAGCAGACAGAACCCACGGAGCCTGTGGAGGTTAAGGAGGGTAACCCGGAGAGCGGAGCGGCAGAGCCGCCAGCAGATACAACCCCGGAGCAGTCCCAGGAGCCTGTTTCCCCGCCGCCTGCACAGCAAGAGCCTGTCGAGCAGCAGACTCAGCCATCTGGTGGAGGTCAGCAAGACCCCCAAGGCCCCACCCCTGGCTACAATCCATGGGAAAACGATTATTCAAATGTTGTCATAGATACTCGCACCGAAGAACAGAAACAAGCAGACCTCGAAGAGGCTCGCAGAGCATCAGAAGCTGTAACCGGAACCATCCAAGCAGGAGGCCTCGGCACACAAAAGATAGATGGACATGATGATTTAGGTGATTATGTGTTAAATGGAAAGGGCGGAAAGTATTACCCTGCATTAGGTATTACCCTACCAGTATCCTATGACGGCACAACAACAAATGGAGCACCCCCTCAAACTGCTGAGGAACAAGAATTAGCAAAAAAGACATATGAGGCAGCTAACGAGTCATCAAAATTGCATACTGAAAGTTGGGCAGGCATAAGTATGGGTGGTTAATCTATTAATTGAGCAAAGAAAAGCAATGGATGATCCGTTGCTTTTCTTATATCGAATATCAATATACCAATTAATGATACAGCTACAAAAAGTAAAACATGATTTTAAAAGAAAACTTTTGTTTTTTCAACTATTTTTAGGGTTTACAACCTCAAAATTTACATTTTATTCAAACTTTTTTCAAAAAAATCCATGCTGCTATCTTTACTTTTTCCGATAACTATGGTATTATAACTTTGTCGAAAGTTTGGACACCTTTTGACGGGATTAAAAAAAACAAAAGATTGCAATTATTGCTATGCTCCAGAGATTGGTAAATACTGGAGTGAAATTTAATACCAGGACTTTTAATAAAACGCTGAAAAAAACCTTTTTTTAACTCTGCTTTTGCGGGGTTATTGGTGTTTCAGTCGTTTTTTCTTTTTTTGTGAAAATATTCAGAGAGGGGGTGAACTTCATAGTTAGGATTATAGGTCGTGAAACGACCGATTTTATCGCCAAGGATGGTCAAAGAATCAGCGGGACCACCTTTCACACCGCTGAGACCATTTCCTCTCAACGTGGAGAGGGGGAGAAAGGAGACCGTTTTTTTCTGAGTGCGGCTAAACTAGCTGCACTGGACTTCGTTCCGACAGTCAATCAAGTTGTTGAACTTTACTACAATAAATACGGCAAGGTTGCTACTTTGCGTTTGGTTGACGACATTGTTATTGATTAGACACGTTGCTCCGGGCCGCCCTGTCCGAGGCCGCCCGGGCTCAATATGAAAGGAGCATTTATGAATAGTAGATTAAATCAACAGCTGATGATGGCGATTGCCTTCTATCCTGACGTTCTCGCTTTGGTAGCGAGTATGCTACAGCAGCACGCCGCCGCCCTGGGCCTGATGACCCCTGGACTGCCTGAACAGCTGGCGGTCCCTAACGGCGTGGACGTAACTGCCAACGGTGTACCGCTCTACTATGTAGCGGTGAAACGTCGTAACGAGCAGTTCCGCTCCCAAATGGCTTTCGGTAAAGCCATTCAGGAGGCGATAGACGCAACTTGTTATGCGAATTGCGTCCCCCCTCTGGTGCTGCTCCGTGTCGAGCAGTTACTCGGCGGATACATTGGCCTGACTTTAACTATCGGAGGTTGGTAAATTGGACCAGGTGATCTATCATCGGGTCGCAATGATACTAGCGGAAATGGGGCTGCATGGCCCCATTTCCCTTATCGAAGATTTTAACCCGGATTTCTCAATTAAAAATTGCGGTCCTCACCGTTTGTATGAATTTCAAGTGGAAATTCGTGACGATGTGGACCCGGACAATTTCATAAGGGAGTTTTGCACTGCTATGCAGCAGTACAACGAGCGCAGCAGCGTCAAGGCTGACTATTACGACGCTACGGACTATCCCGGTCCTATTAAAAATTGGTCAACGGTTTATCTGACCGTGACCACTATCTAACTATTCCCGCCCTGGGAGTGTCGGGCCTGT
Organism: Colidextribacter sp. OB.20; assembly: GCF_009911595.1. Taxonomy (GTDB): domain Bacteria; phylum Bacillota; class Clostridia; order Oscillospirales; family Oscillospiraceae; genus Lawsonibacter. The sequence continues at coordinate 3,560 of NZ_QWKG01000032.1, read as the reverse complement.
CCCGGCCTCCCGGCGTGGGGGACCCAGGGCCAGGACGGAGCAGCGGAGCGCGGAGGACGGCCCGCCCGGGCCACCAAGCCAGCGGGCAACGTCCCCGCCCCTATGGAACAGGTCCCACATCTAGTAGGACCTGTTTCTTGTACAATAATACAGAGGAGGGGGTGATTCTATTACTACATCACTATAACCCCATAACGGCAGCTGACAATTTAACATTGTCAATAGATAACATAGTAATGGACCTCTACATATCGGCACCACCAGCAAGGGACCAGCTTATGGTTCTGCTGGACAAGCTGCCCATCAGCCATGCCGTAGAGGTCACACACTGGAACAGCTTTCGCCCAGGCAGTTTCAGGGAGCAGTTCACAATCCGCTTTCAGGATGGCAACAGCTTTTGGCTGGGTGCTGTTCTTAATGGCCGCAAACCTGAGTGGGGCCGGGTACGGATGGACTTCAACCCGAACAAGGTAGCGGAGCATGAGGTTTTCCAGTTGCTTCTGGACTACCTGGTAACAAATACCCGGCCAATGCACCGGACTGTGAGGCGGTTTGACTTAGCGGTCGATATTCCGGTACAGCGTCAAGACGTGTTCTTGGTCAAGGACAATCGGGCCTATATCGAGCGCAGACACGGCCAGGAGTGGACCCAATATCTAGGGGCGAAGTCCTCCACCGTGGGACGGGTCAAGCTGTATAACAAAGCTGTGGAAGCTAATCTAGCTTACCCTCTTACCCGGCTGGAGCTGACACTAGACCCGTCAACCCCCTATGAGCAGACGAATTTCCCAACCGTCTACTATCTGAATAATTTGCAGATAGGCTTTGATGAAACGCTCAAAGCGACGGAGACCGAGCGGTTCATCCTCAATGCCGTTCTGCAAGGGTGCGGCACGATTAACCAGCTAGGACGCAGGACCCGGGAGAAAATCCGGGCTTTGCTGTCAAGATATGTAAAGTATGTAGAGGTATCAGGAGAAGACTACAGAAGAATTTTGTGGCAGCTTAGCAGCTACAAAAACGGCAAGTTACCAACCGCTGCTACTGATCCAGACCAACCACCGCCCAAGAAGCCCAACATCCCGGATTGGGTGATTGAGGCAGAAAAAGCTGAAGCTTTGGAAGCGTCATAGTAAACGCTGCGGCTTCCAGCTGAGCGCACTAATCTGCCCCCCTCTTAAAGAGGGGGGCCACCTTTAAAAATAAAAAATTAAAAGCTGGCACTAACGCCAAGAAACCCCCAAGAAAGTAACCCACATCGGCGTAACCTCGCCAGGGAAAGAGGTTACAATGAGCCTACTAGAGCATTGGCCCGACCTGCTTACAGTCCAAGAAGCTGCCCAAATACTACGGACAGACTCCGCCCAAGTGGACAGCTTCATAAAGGTCGGAGCAATCGGTTTTACACAAATCGCAGGAAAAATATTGATTCCAAGGAGGTTTTTAGAGAATTTCATTGAAAAAAGCTGTAAATTGTGCTATAATAGTGGTGTAGAGATAAGCACGCCCGCCTCTGACAGCCATGAGGCGCAGCACCTTGACAACTGCAAAAATTGGGATTTAGCGCCATTTCAAGGAGAGATTGAGATGGCAAAAATCACCCGTACAGTCACCATAAACGGCGTTAAACACTGGATAAGGGCCAGCACCGAGCAGGAATACGCTGACAAGCTGTTGAAGCTGGTAGCCCCTCAGAACGCCCCCAGCGTCGCCCCGGAGCCTAGCAAGCACCTTTTCAGCGACTACGCTTTAACCTGGTTTGAAACCTACTCCAAGCCCAACATCGAGACGGTGACGGCCACCACCTACAAGCGGCAGCTGACTTGCCACTTGCTTCCCGCCTTTGATGGGCTAGCCGTGGAAGATATCACCACCGATGATGTGCAGCGGCTCTTTAACGGCATGACCGGGGCTAAGACCTCCAAAGACAAAACTAAGATGGTTTTAAATCAAATCCTGGACGCAGCTGTAGAGGATGGCATAATCACAAAAAGCCCGCTGCGCTCCAAACGTATCAAAATCACGGGCAAGGCCAGCCAACCCACTGCCCCCTATACGGTGGAGCAAATGCGCTTCCTGGTCCAGCATATCAACGATATCCAAGACCCTATAGACCGGGCCTATCTGGCAATCCAGGCCCTACACCCCCTACGTCTGGAGGAGGTGCTAGGGTTACAGGGGGCCGACATTGACCCGGAGAACGGGGAGATACACATTTGTAGGGCCGTCACCCATCCCACCCGCAACCAACCCGAGGTCAAGGACACCAAGACCCGGAGCAGCGCCCGGACTATTGGCCTCTCCGCTCTAGCTGTTTCCCATCTTCCTCAAGTCAAAGCGGATGAATTTGTATTCGGCGGCAGACGGCCTCTATCCTATACCCAAGTTCGGAAGATGTGTAATCGTATCAAGCGGGACACGGGATTTTCCGAGAACATCACGCCTATTCGCTTCCGTACTACCGTACTCACTGACTTGTACGACCAGACCAAGGACATAAAGCTAGCCCAGGCGGCAGCAGGACATACCACCTCAGCCATGACCCTACGCTACTATGTCAAGGGTCGGGAGACCATCAGCAAGGCCGCCGCAGTCGTTGACCGGGCCTATTCTGCATAGTTGCAGGATATTTGCAGCGGACCAACCCCGGAAAGCCTTGTGCCGCAAGGGTTTGAAGCCTCTAGGACCCTTCTAAAATTGCAAAATCTTTTGCAAAAAGACCTTTTTTCTGGTAACGAGGTCTTTTGAGATTTTCAAGCCGCCTCAAAAAGTTGCAAAAACAAAATAAAAACTGCCCAAACCTTTCGATTTAAGCGGTTTTTGTGGAGCTGCTACCCAGATTTGAACTGGGGACCTCATCCTTACCAACCAGCCTAGCAAAATTTTTTACATATTTTTCGGTTGTTTATAGCCGTTTTTGCTCTTTTTTATTTACTTTCCGGCACTCTTTGAAAACAGCGTTTCCATGTGTTCCACGTCTGTCTGTGGCTGTTTATGTGGTCAGAAATCCTTGCGGCACTTGAAGTTCCAGACTTGAAGCAATGTTGTTCCAGCTCAAAAAAGTGGTCAAATTTGAATCAGACCACCTAAGCCGACTGTCAACTCAGTGGGAATTTCAAGCAATGAATTGCACCACCGTCTACAATAAAGTCTGCAAAGATTTTTTAGACAAATTCTGATAGTTTATAGCCGTTTCTACTCCTTTTCATTTACTCTCTGCACTCTTTGAAAACAGTGTTTCCACGTGTTCCACATCTGTCTGTGGCTGTTTATATGGTCAGGAGGATTGACGCTCCGGAAGAGGCACCCTACAAACACAACGAAGCACTGTATAATTCGCTTGCTTTTCACCTCTGTATTTCTCCGTTTATCCCTATCGACTTTCGCCTCCTATTTCGGTATCGTTTTGCTTGCGAAAGCCCTATAAAATACAGAAATCAGGAGGAAAAGCAAATGACCAGTATCAAAAAGCGCACCACTGCGGCACTGACGGCAGCAATCCTCGCAACAACCCTTGCTATCCCCGCCACAGCAGCGGGAGCCCCAACCATCCGGATGAG
>NZ_QWKG01000031.1 GCF_009911595.1 Colidextribacter sp. OB.20 | reverse complement strand
TTAGGCTCATGTTAATTGCTCCCTCTATTTCGACAGTTTTGTTTTTCCACTGTCTACTTTAGAGGGAGCATATCAAATCGTTGTTTCAAAACCGCCGTTTGGTAGTTGTTCAGAGCGCGTTAATAGACAGCCGCCCATCCAACGGTTTTTTTATATGCCGTTTCCGTTGGCGGCTAAATGTCTTTTTCTTAGTCTGCTCAATATCCTATATCATTGGAAATTTAGCGTTTGACCAGTGAATTTCATTTGCGCAGTATCTATAATTCTATGCGACTTTTCCATCTGGGACGCAAAGAAATTAAGACTGGTGTTTCCATCAAAAATAGAGGTGCTTCTGGCGGGTTCCGTAATCTGTTTACCGTTCGTCATCTGTGTGTAGGCAGATTCTACGTTCTGCTTCATTCCGTCGAGTACCTTGGACGCATTTTCTAACGCTTTCATAATTTCCTGGGGATCATCCGACAAATTGGAAAGTCCCAGGGATTCAGCGGAAATAGAATTGAGCAGATTTTCCGTCGCCTTTGACGCTAATCCACCAGACAATCCATCGTATTCATCCACTGTGGACCGGTGCGGATTGATATGGCTATGAATAATGTCGGTATAGTCTGATTGAATACTCTGCTTGTAGTTATGCAGATACGTTTCCGCCAAATCTTTTGTCATATTGGGATCGCTATGCGTACCTGTGCCGTTCAAATAGTTTTCCAGCTCGGAAATCTTCGACATGGTATATTCCAATTTGGATTTTGCATAGTCAATCACATCGGAAACAGTCTGTATTCCGTCTCTTTGCGCCAAAATCGACTGTTCCGCCCATTCCTCTTGGGTAAACATTCCGGGTGCGTACTTCTGAAAATCGGAAGCAGCTTCGGGCTTTTTGGCTTCATCTGCTTTTTCGGTTTTGCTGGCCTCCAGAAGCTCCAGAGCCGTTTTGCTCAATTCAACCGTATCACGGTTTTTCTTGTTGCCATAATTGGTGTTTATCTGCTGGATCATCTTTTGAAAACCAGCGTTTTGCACTTGTCCCATTCGTTGAATTGTATTCTGCATTTGCGGCCCAAACATATTCTGGCTGCTTGCTAAATTGATTCTCATAAATAATTCACTCCTCCTCTCTTAATTGCCCATATGGGCGGCTGCCTGTATTTGACCAACGAACATAAACTTATCACCTTTCTTATAATTTGCTTGTGCGATGCTTGTTCTTACTCTTGATTTTTATGCCACCTCCTGCTATATCGCCGTACAAACTTTGACAGACGCATTTAAGATGTCATTTCAGCGGTATCAACACTTTCCAGCACCTCCACGCTCTCGGCCATTTTAATAATTTCATCATCACTGAATGACGCCGAAATGGTGAATAGTGCGCCTGCCTCGTCATTCATCCATATAAGAACATTTTCTTTTCCTGGGTCTGGGTCTAAATATAAATCAGCCGAATGACCGTCTATCAAAATATGTTTCACTTCAATACCATCACTTTCAACCTGGGCTTCCATTGAAGTGGTGTACATAGTATAAGAAAACATGGCAAGTTCTTCGTCTGTTTTTTTGTATTCTATCTTGACATTCCGGGGATTGGAATACTCCGAAATTACCTCATAGCCATCAGGGACCCAGGTTGGGCGGTAGATAATATCTTCCAGACTGTCTTTCTTTTCACCGAAATAATGGTAGACAGACCAGCCCTCCGACAATTCCCGCACCCATCCCACAAATGCCGCCCGCGCCTCCGGGCTGACTGCCAGGACAGTACAGCCGCTCAACAGCGCCGCCAACAGGAGGCAGGCCGCAGCCTGGGTGATCCGATACCAAACGGGATGGTCGGCCCGGCGGATCAGCTTTTTCATTTTGCGCTCAAAGGCCGGTGAAAAAGTCAGGGCTTCATCCTCGCTCAATATTTCCTCGGAGGGTATTTCCTCTAATTCCATGAAACACGCCTCTTGCAAAGCCGCTTTAAGCGTCGTCATTTTCATGCTCCTTTGTCAGTTGATCCAGCAGCTTTTTTCTTCCCCGCTGGACACGCTTTTTTACCGTCTCCGTCTCAATGCCCAGCAGCCTGGAAATCTCCGTCAGCTTGTATTCCTCTACGCATTGAAGATACAGCACATCCCTGTAAAGTACCGGCAGTTCCCGGATGGCGTTCAATACTTCCTCGTAGGCAATCCGCTCCAGTACGTCCTCCTCCAGATCGTACTCGATTGGGATCACGGCGTCTGGACTTTCAAGGACAGTTTCTTTTTTCCGTTCCGCAAGCATGGTAAGCGAAATGTTTCTAACTATAATAACCGTAAACAGCCGCGTTCGGGGACAATTTATCTGCCCGATTTTAGAAAAATTTTTTACCAGCCGCAGAAAAGCCTCCTGTACCGCGTCCTCGGCCAGTTGATGGTCTTTCAAAATCTGCATGGCGATATGGAGCATAGTCCGCCGGTGGGCGTGGTATAGGGTTTCAAATTTTGCCCGTTCCTCCGGGGTATCGAGCATTTGCAGGTATATCAGCATGGGGCGTTACCTCGTTTTCTGCTTTGTGTCGGGGTGGGCTTGTGCCTTTGACAAACTCCTCCGTAAAAAACACTCTAATATATAAACCTGAAAACGAACGGTTTGGGGACAGGATTTTTGAAAAATTTCAAAAAATTTTTTCTCTGCCGCAAAGCCATTATAATATGCGGGACAGCAGGGCGCAAGGGTGCCCTGCCCAGACAGCGCCGTCCCATAAAAAGCGGGGGTTTCGGGGGACGCGCTAAACGGCAAGCAGGGCAAGTGTGGCCACACTTGCCATTTTTGACTGGCCGGGGGCCGTCAAAAATGCTTGTTGGGGTTGCACCCCAAACCCGCCGGAAGCCTCTGGACACCGTGTCCAGAGGCTTCTGTCTGCGGCCCCGTCGCTATCGCTCCTGGGCCTTACTCTCCCGCCCGCCGGGCAGGCCGAGGAGGTGATCGACGTTGGCCTTGACCGCCACCGCCTCCCGCATTTCCTGTTGTGCCGCCCGGTATTGGGTATAGAGTTTTTTCTTCCGCTCCGCCAGCTCCCGGCGCTCCTTTTTCAGCGCGTCCATCCTGGGGAGCTTGGCCCCGCCCAGAATATCGTTGATCGCCGCCTTTGCCGCCCGATAGGAGGCCAGGGCCTCCTCGTGCTCCGCCAGATACTTCTTGCTGTACCGGGCGGCCTTGTAGCCGTCGAACACGGGCCGGGTCTTGGCGTAGTCCACCACGGCCCCCATGAGTTTCGTGGTGGAGGCCAGCCGCTCCTCCACCCCCCGCAGCTCCCCGGCCAGGGCGTGGGCCCGGTCCACCACCTCCGCCGTCCGCTCCGCCAGGGCGTCATAGTCGGTCAGGCCGTTCTCCTGGAGAAACTGGAGGGCGGCGGCCATCTGTTTGAGATTGTATATTTTTGCCCACCGCTCATAGCCTGGGCCCTTGCCCTGGGCCATACGCTGCTGAATGTCAATAATCAGATTGACGCGCCGGGGAGCCGCCGAACGGGGCCGCCCCTGGGCGGGCTTGCGGACGGGGGCCCGCCCGTCGATCACCGCCTCCACGTCCTCCGGGCCGTAGCCGTCCCCCAGGGTGGAAGCCCGGAAGCGGGTGGCCCGGTCCTGGCCGGGAAGCCGGAACGAGATTACCCCGCCCCGGCCCCACTTCACCTGGACCCCCGCCGCCTCCATCCGCCGGAGGAACCCGGCAAAGTCGGCGGGCCGTTCCGCCAGGGCCCCGTCTATGATCCCCCGTAGCTGCTCCTTGTAGGAGGGTGGCCGGGACGCGCCCAGCCATTGGCCGTAGTGCCGGAATTTTCCCTTGCTATGGAGCTTGGGGTTTTTGATAACGGACAGGTCATGCTCCAGGCATATCCGGTCGGACAGCCGCCGCAGGGCGCGGGCGGAGCCTAAAAAATCCCGGTATTTCCGGGTGCAGTCCAGGGTGGTGGAGTTGTAGTAAATATGGACGTGGGGGTGGGGGCGGTCCGCGTGGGACACCACAAAGAAAGCGTGTTTCCCCTTGGTCCAGCGCATCGCCAGCTCATAGCCGATATTCAGCGCCTCCTCCGGGTCCAGCTCCCCAGGGGGGAAGGATTGGCGGATCTGATAGCACAGCACGTCGGCGTCCCGCTTTTGCTCCCGGCCCGTGATAGATTTATACCGGGCCTTGCTCAAAAGAAACTCGCTGTCAGCGGTGAGGGGGTCGCACTCGTAGGAGCGGATCAGGGACCCGTCCAGGGTCTTTTCCGGGTTCTGGCCGTAGTCGAAGCGGTCCGACAGAGAGGCCAAAATCGACTTGCCCCCGCTGATATGGTGGGATATGAGGCGGGTCGTCGCCAGGGACAGCACCCCCTTTCAAAATCGGTTCTCCCCAGCTCTGGACACGGTGTCCAGAGGCGGGGACAGCCGGGGAGCGGCCAGGGCCGCTCCCACGGGTCACAGGGCCACCACCTGGGCCAGCTTCTCCAGCAGCTCGGAGAGAGGGCCCCACAGGTCGGCATAGTCCTTTTGGAGCGCCTGGAGCTCGTTGGGGTAGAGGCCGCCGTAGGTGTTCACATGGAGCGCCGCCTGATTGAGATTGTTGGCGCACCGCCGCTGGAGGGACACCAGCTCCCGCACCGGGGAGAGGTCCACCTGGAGCACATAGCCGTTGAGGGCCATTTTCCGCATATAGGCTCCCATGTTCAAAATGCCCACCTGGGCCATGCGCTCCTGGATTTGCCGCTGCTCCTCCGGCGTCACCATGACGTGGAGATGGACGGAGCGTCGGCGCTTCTTTCCCGCCACGGCTACCTCTCGCCCCGATCCGGGGCCTCCCGTTTGGGAGTAGACGGGGCCTGCCGTTCCTGGGCCTGCCGCCCCGCCTCCTGCATCTGCCGGGAAATGGAGGGTTTCCACTCCATGCGTTTCCCCACAGCCGGGTTGTCCTTGGAGGGCCGCAGCTCATAGTCCGCCATATCCTTTTCCGACAGGGGCCGCGTGTAGGTCAAATGCCCCCAGGCCAGGAACGCGCCGCCCTCCACGGGAACGCGCTGGTCGTAGTTTACGATCTCGTCCGGGGCGTTGTGCGGCGGCTTGGGGAATGTGCCGATGTCCACGGGCCGCTGGGTGGAATAATACTTGTAAAGGCCGGGCTCCTCCACCCACGCCACCTTGACGGAAAACTGCTGCTGGTAGTCCTCCACCCGCTCCGTGAGTTCCCGCGCCAGCGCCTCCCGGTCGCTGCCGTAGTGCCCCCACTCATATTGCCGTCTGCCGTGCTCGTCGTCATAGCAGGCCCAGGTCACAAAGGGCTCCGGCGCTCTGGGGCACTCCCCCAGGGCGAAGCCCCGGCCATTCTCCAGCATGACGACTTTTAATATTGCGTAGCCTTGATTTTTGTCCATGTTGATCTCCTCCAAAATGTTGACAGTATGGGGCCGAAACAGGGGCAGGACGTGAAATGATACGGCCCGCCCCCGTTCGGCGTCTGGAAAGCCTTGAAAACACTGGATTTTGGGGGACCTAATTGTCAACAGGTCAGCCCCGTTTTTTCCGCATATGGTCCCGTTGCTGTTTCCTATGGGCGGCCTGGGCGCAGGCGGGGGAACAGTAGCGCCGCCGCCCGGTCAGGAGAGCGGGCCGCCCGCAGAGGGGGCAGGCCCGCGTCTCCACGGGGCTGGGGGCGGTGAGTGCGGCCTCCAGGACCGGGTCCAGGGGGAGGACCGCCGCGCGGAAGTAGCGGCACAGGGGCCCCGTCCAGGTTTTCCCCAGCATATAGCACTCGCAGTCCAAAGGCAAGCATCCCACGGCCCGGTCATAATTGGCGCACCACTTCACCACCAGGGCCCGGATCGCCGCCCGCTCCTCGCGGGTGAGCTCCCGCTGCTCCATGCCGTCACCTCCCCCCGCCGGGCCCGGCCCGGCTCCGCAGATAGGCCCGGAAGCAGGTCACGCACCGCAGACCCCGCCAGTAGGGGCATCCCTCGCACTCCGATCCCCTGGGGGCCTGGGCAGGCTCCGGGGGGCGGTGGTAGGTGGGCTGCTTCATAAAGGGCTCGTAGGGGCTGTCAGTGAAGTTCACTCGTCCCCTCCCTCGTCCTCGTCGTCCACGTCCCAGGGGGGCTCGTCGTCGTAGCCGTCGGGCTCGTCATAGTCGGAATAGTCCTCCTCCGGCTCCGCCGCCTTGTGCTGCTTGGGGCGGTATATCTTGAAGTACCACCCGGCCCCGCCGCCGATAGCCAGCACCGCCAGGGCCGCCAGGAGCATCCCGGCCCCGCCGGACTTTTGGGGCTCCGGCTCCGGTTCGGGGGCCGGTTCGGGCTCCGGGTCCGGCTCCACCACGGGGGGCGGGGCCTCCGGCTCCTGCCCAGGCTCCGCCAGGGCCATCAGGTCAGAGACGGTGACAGCGTTGAGAAAATACACATTCTCCGCCCCACGCTGCCGGTCAATCACAAGATAAAAAACCGCCTCGTCCGCCGTGGTGATGGTGAAAAACTCCTTGCCGTCCTGGTCCGTGGCGTTGTCCAACACCGTCCCCGTCCCCTCCGGGGTGAACGGCTTGGGCTCCTGGGGCTGCTCCACGGGCAGGGGGTCCACAGGCTCCAGCCCCACCCAGGGGACATACTCGCCGCCCTCGTCACCGCCGCCCGCGTAGGCCGGGACGGTGAGCACCCCCACCATCAGGACGGCGCAGAGCATCGCCGCCAGCATACGGGATTTTTTCTTCATTCCGCACTCTCCTTTCCCTCGCCGGGCTTCTGGACACCGTGTCCAGAGGGCCCGCCCCGGAGCTGCCGCAGGAGGGCGGGCAGCTCGTCCAGGGACACGCTCATGCCCCGCACGATGTCCACGATCTCCTCATTCTCGGCCTCCCGGTGCTTCTGCTCCAGCTCTTTCAGCCGGGCCTGCTGCTCGTTGATCTTGGCCTTGACCTTCTCCATCTCGGCCCAGATTTTCGCGCTCTTGCTGACTGCCATTCAAAACCTCCTTCATCATGGTAAACGCCCCCAGGCGTAAAAATGGGACTGCCAGTAGCTTGTATTCAAACTTGTAAATTGCACCGGGTCCCCACAGTGGAGCATCATCCCATCCCCCACATAGAGGCCGCAGTGGGTCACGCCGTCCGGGTTGGGCGCGTCGTAGGTGTAGCGGAAGAATACCAAATCGCCGGGCCGTGGGGAGCTGACAGGGGTGCAGTAGTTATAAAGCCCCTGGGCCCCCAGGCGGCCCACGTCCCAGCCGCATTGGTTCAGCACATAGGACAGGAAGCCGGAACAGTCAAAGGACGTGGCCGGGGAGCTGCCGCCCCAAACGTAAGGATAGCCCAGGTACTTCTCCGCCTCGGTGAGCAAAGCGGAGAACACGGGATCGGAAAGATACTGCTCCGGCACGTCGTAGGGCTGGGGTGGGTTGGTGATGTACTTGTCCACATAGCCGGAATTGGGGAACAGGTCGGGCCGGTTGCCCAGGGCGGCCATGTAGAGGGCGTACCGGGATAACTGCTCCCCGCCCATCATGTAAATGGGCAGGTGGGACAGGTCCTCGTTTTTCAGCGTCACCGTGCAAATGTAGTAATCGTAGTACACGCGGTAGCTGCTGGAATGGGTGTTGCCCTCGCCGTCGGTCCAGGTGTCCGTCTCGATGTAATACCGCCGCTCCGTCACCACGTCCTCCGTCAAAATATACTGCCGGTCGAAAATGGCCTGGAGGGTCCCCCGCGCCTCCTCCAGCGTCCACTCCCCCTCGTGGAGCGCGGAGAGCATGGAGATCAGCACATAGGGGTCATGCTCGATGGCGTCCAGGTCGAAGTGGTATTCGTCATAGTCGTGGGTGCTGGTGTAGGTGTCAAGGTACTGTTGCAGCTCCGCCTCCAACGTGCAGTAGGCGGCCTCGGCCCCCAGCATATCCCCATCCTGGGCGGGGTAGGTGCTGGCCCCGATCCCGCCTATGATCCCGTTCCCCAGCGTCGCCAGGGAGGAAGCGCAGGACTGGACCGTGAACAGGAGGAGGACGCAGGCCAGGGCGATCACCACGCCGCCAGGGTGACGCTTGACGAAGCCCACCACTTTCTCCGCCAGCTTCTCCGCAGAGACGGCGGTTTTCTCGGCGGCCTTGGCTCCCTGCTTGGCGGCCTCCCGCGCCTGTTTCGCGTACTGCCGTTTTTGGCGCTGCTTTTGGGCAAACCGGGCCAGGGCGTTTTTGCCCAGGTCTGGGTGCTTCTCCAGCTCCGTTTGAAAGCGGTGCTCCGCCGTGGCCTTGACATACCGGCTTTCCGCGCGGGCGGCGGCCTTGGCCGGGTGGTCCCGGACGGCCTGCCGCACACGGCGGGTCCCCCAGCGCCCCACGGCCTCGCCCACCAGCTCGGAGTGGTGGGCCCCCTCGGTCCCCACGTTCTCATGCTCCACCTCGTACACCTTGCCGTGGACGAAGCCGTGAACGCTCCAGCCCAGGGCCCCCGCCCCGCGCTTCACGGGGCCGGGGAGCTTGGCCGGGGCCTGGGCCGCCAGCTTCTCCTGGGCCGCGCCCATGCGGAGCTTGGCCTTTTCCGCCTTGACCGCGCTTTTCTCCGCCCGCGTCTGCCCCTGGGCGCTCCGCTTCTTCCCCTCCTGCCGCAGCCGCTCAGAGGGCCGGGCCCGTTCGCTCTCCTGGTGGAGCTTGGATTTGTGGTCAGATTTGCGGGGCCTCTG
>NZ_QWKG01000030.1 GCF_009911595.1 Colidextribacter sp. OB.20 | reverse complement strand
TCAGAGGGCCGGGCCCGTTCGCTCTCCTGGTGGAGCTTGGATTTGTGGTCAGATTTGCGGGGCCTCTGGACACGGTGTCCAGAAGGCCGGGCCTTACCCATTGGCCTTGTCCTCCGGCTTGGTGGTCAGGAGGGTGTAGAGCTCGGTGTCCTGGGGGAAGTGGTCCACAAAGGGGATGGTGGTGTCCCCATAAAAAAGCAGCCCCTCGCCGGACCCGGAGTGGGTGACGTAGGAGAGCTGGTGAGGGCTGATCCCCAGGTGGCTTGCCAGCACCTTTTGATCCCCGGCGGCCTGGGACAGCATATAGAGGAAATCGCAGTTGCCGAAAATGGACTCAATTTCGCTGCTCTCCAGCAGGCTTTTCACATTCTGGGTAATCCCGCTGGGGATGGCCCCCCATTTGCGGAAACGCCGGAAAATCTCCACACTGTACGCCGCCGTCTGGGGCTCCGCCAGCAGAACGTGAAACTCGTCCTGATATACCCAGGTCGCCCGCCGCCGGTCCCGGTTCTCCGTCACCCGGCCCCAGATTTGGTCCGTGAGGATCAGCAGCCCTATCTTTTTCAACATCTTCCCCAGGGCCTTGATGTCAAAGCACAGCAGCCGGGAATTGACCTGGACGTTGGTACGGTGGTTAAAGAGGTTGAGGGACCCGGTGCAGTACAGCTCCAGGGCGGAGGCCACCCGCCGGGCCTCCGGCTCGGACTGTTTCAGCAGCTCGTCGTAGAGGTCCTGGAGAATGGGCATACGCTCCGGGGCCGGGTCCGCCAGATAGGGCCGGTAGATGGTCCGCACGCAGCGGTCGATCACCGTCTTTTCCACAGGGGCCAGCCCGCTCCGCCCGCCCACGATCAGCTCGCACAGGGAGAGGATGAAATCGCTTTTGAGGGACAGGGGGTCCTCGTCGTCGGCGTAGTTGGGGTTGATGTCCATGGGGTTGATGAACGTCCCCGCCGTGGCCGACGGGGACAGCCGCACCACCTGGCCCCCCAGCCGGTTCACCAGGGGGTAATATTCCCCCTCCGGGTCCGCTATGATGATGTCGTCGTCCGGGAGGGAGAGGAACACGTTGACGATCTCCCGCTTGGCGGCGAAGCTCTTGCCGCTGCCGGGGGTCCCCAGGAAAAGCCCGTTGGGGTTTTTCAGACGCTTGCGGTCCGCCATAATGACGTTATTGGAAAGGGCGTTCATGCCGTAGTAGAGGGCCGCCCCGTCCATCCGCAGCTCCTTTGTCATAAAGGGAATGAAAATCGCCGTGGAGCTGGTGGTCATGCCCCGCTGTATCTCAATGGCGTTCTCCCCCAGCACCAGGGAGGACGTGAAGCCCTGCTCCTGCTGCCAGTCCAGCCGCTTCAAGGCGCAGTTGTATTTCTGGGCAATGCCGGAAATGGTGAACACGTCGTTCTCCAGCTTTTGCCGGGTGGGGGCGATATTCACTACCGTAAAGGTAAGGAGGAACATTCTTTCATTCCGGGACTGGAGGTCGGCCAGGAGCGCCGCCGCGTCCTTGGAGTAGGTAATGAGGTCCGGGGGCAGAATTTCCATATCGTACCCCGCTCTGACCGCCTTTTTCTGCTCCTCCACCTTCATTTTGTCAATGTCGGAGATTTTGCCCTTGGTCATTTTGATGGCCTTGAGCTGGTCCACGGTCTGGACGTGGAGGGTGACGGTCATTTCCGCGTCCAGCTCCAGGAGCTCCAGCAGCAGCTTGTCCGACAGCTCGGAGGCCATGATCTGCAAGTAGGAGGCCGCGCCCCAGGACTGGCCCAGCCGGAATGTCCGGGCGGCGGTGAAGTCGAAGCTGTCCGGGGCGATAAAGTCTTTCGTCCCCATGCCGGTTTTCACGATGTCCGGCCAGGAGAAGCGGAACGGCTCCCGGCCTCCGGGGTGCATCTGGCCGTGCAGCACCTCCAGCCGCTCCCGCCCGTTGAGGACGCGGGAGTGGGCCCCCAGCTTCTTGAAGTTGCCCATGATGTCGCTGGACACCCGCTCCAGCCGGGGGCGGGCCGTCTCCAGGCCCTCGGCGGGGACGCCGAAGGTGATGTACTTGGAGCGGACGATCCCGTTGTTGCTCCGGGCGATCTGCCGTTTCAGCATATCCACATATTCCCCCCGGATACTGTCAAAGTCATCGTGGGCCATGGGGATGTTGACCTTGTACCGGCTGCCGCCCCTGGAGCGGTGGTTGATGAAGGAGAGCTGGAACGGGAGGGCGCTGTCAAAGTAGTTGAGGAAGCCGCACCAGCCGTCGAAGATGGCGGACTGGTCCTCGCTGGAGGCCACGGAGTAGTTGATGTCCTCATAGGAGATGGTCTTGGTGTAGAAGCCCTCCCGCACCCGGCAAATGCCGTCTTTCAGCATTTCCACATAGGGGATGGTCTGTTGTGCGGAGAGGGAACGCTTACCGGCCCTTCCAGGCCCGGCGCTTTTGGTCCTTATGTTCAGAAGCCGATACCTCCTTTCCGGCGAACGGCGCGTAGATATTTTGCGTTCGGTAGGGCCTGGGGCCGGGCCGGAGGAAGCGGGCGCGGATGATGTTCCGCACCACCTTCTCAAAGGGCAGGCCGTCCTTTTCGTACATCGCCATGAGGAACGCCGGGAGCATGATCCCCAGCATGAGGAACATGGCCCCGGTCCCGCCGACGGCCCCACGGGTCAGCAGATACACGGGGACGCCCACCAGCCCGCCGCCTCCGAAACAAATGAGCTGCCGCTTGGTGAGGTTGAACGCCAGCTTGGTCTTGACCCTGGACAGGTCATTGGGGACATTCACATAGGGCAAAAATCAACCCTCCTTTCTTGTGGTGGCCTCTGGACGCCGTGTCCAGAGGCCAGGGGTACATTCCACCTCGTTCCCCCACACATCCCAGCCGGGGGTGGACTGCCGGGCGAACAGCTCCACGCGGGGCACGTCGCCCAGCAAGGCCATGATCTTCTCCCTGGCCTCGTCCGGCTTTTTGCTGTGGCCCTCTATGGGGGAAATGATGAATTGGTGGACGTTGGCGGCCTGCCGCTTGGGGTGGCCCCGCGTCGCCAGCAGGCACACCTCCGCGTTGGCCCTGGTCCAGAAGCCCAGCCCGTAAAACCAGCTATCCGCCTTGCGGTTCTTTTTCAGCCAGACAAAGGCCACGCTCTTATACTGAAAGCCCCACGCCTTGATCAGCCGCAGGGCCTCCGGGAGCTGGGGGAACGTGGCCCACAGGAACAGGGCGCAGTCCGGGGCGGCCAGCTCCGCCACGGGGAGGGCACACAGGTCGTTTATGCTCATGGTGGGGTAGTGCTTCTCCGCCGATCCCTGTAAATTCTTTTGGGAATACCGCCAGGGCGGGTCGGCGTAGATCACGGCGTATTTTCCGATAAAATCCCTCCTTTCCGCTCTGGACACCGTGTCCAGAGGCCGGGGGCTAATGCGCCCCCAGGACGCTCCGGGCGATACTTCCCGTTTTGAACAGGCAGTAGCACAGCAGCACCGTGTAGCCGATGGTCCCCCATATCGCTCCTATGGGGTCGCCGCCTCCGGCGATACTCTGAATGAGTACCGCGTAGATCCCCACGCATACCAATATCAGCATCCCCTGGAAGCCCACGGCGAACAGGGAGCGGAGATAGTTCTGCCCGGCCCCGCCCAGCTCCCGGTTTGCAAGGGTCGCCACGGGGAGGGGCGCTAAACTGGTGAGCATATATATTTCTATCATCCGCCCGTAGACGATCACGAAGATCACGATATTCAGCGCGGTCATGGTGAGCTGCACCACAAAGGACTGGAGCCACAGCCCCAGCAGCGGGCCCAGGTCCATCCCTTCCAGCGCCGCCTCCAGATCCGCCAGCATATCCGGGGAAACATCCGTGGAGCCCTGGATCAGCCCCGCCGACTGTGCCACCACCCGCTGGGCCACGTCGAACACCGCCATAACGATGTTGAACGTGTTGGACAGAATGAGGATGGCGCAGGCCGTTTTGAATATCCACTTGAAGAAAATCCAGTAGTCCAGGTCGTGGAGATTGTTCCGCTCCACCAGCAGTTGAATGAGTTCGTAGGTCGCAACAAAGGTCAGGACCAGTCCGGCAATCGGCAATATCACCGTCTCGGAAAGCCGCCGGATCAGGGAGAAAACCCCGGCGTTCCATGCCGCCGGGGTCGTCCCCACTTGTACCGCGATCTCCCCGACACGGGCATTGACTGTATCAAAGAGCCCCGACAGGTTGTCCATGATCCCGCCGATCAGCAGCTCCTTGAGCCAGTTCGTGATCCAGTCGGTGAGAAATCCCATGAAGCGCCGCCCTTAGAACAGGCCGGACAACAGGGGAATGAGGGTCGTACCCAGCAGGATAATGCCGCCGCCCGCCATGAGCTGCTTCATGCCCTGGCTCTTTGCTCATGTGGGATAAAGAAGTAAAAGAAGTGTAAAAAATTTTGCCGTTCCCTGTCCGGCTGACTGCCGGACGGGTCGGGCTTTAGTCGGGCAATTCTACCTTGCCGACAAAAGAGTAATAGATTTCGATTTCCTGTCTGCGGAGCTTCCCCCGGCGTTTCCCGTCAAGGGCTTCCGATTCGTGGATTACGATTTTCTCCACAAACTCCCGTAACAGGGTAGGGGTGAGTTCCTCAAAGCTGGTGTACTTGCGTACCACTTTCATAAACTTTTCAGCGTTCGCCGTGGCTTCCAGCGTCTTTGAAAGCTCGCCCTGCAGAACGGCGGCACGTTCTTTCAGTTCCTTTTGCTCGGCTTCGTAGTCTGCCGAAAGCTCCGTGAAACGCTCGTCCGATATGCGCCCCGCCACGCTGTCCTCATACAGCCGCTTGAAGATAGCGGAGAGTTCCGCAATCCGCTTTTCTGCCGCTTCCAGCTCTTTCTTCTTGGCGGCGTTCCGGCGTTTGCTCCCGTCCTCGGTCTGCTCGGTCAACAGCTTCATAAACCGGGCTTCGTGCTTTGCGGCGTAGCTGGTGACTTTCCGTAGGTTCTCGGTCACTCCCTCGGTCAAGAGGTCGGTGCGGATAAAATGCGCCGTACAGTCTGCCGTGCGCTTCTTGTAGCTGCCGCAGATATAGCAGTCCTGCCGCCTTTTGTCCGTCTGATACCTCTGCTGGTACATGACGCTGCCGCAGTCCGCACAAAAGAGCACGCCGGAGAACAAGCCCACTTCATCATAGCGGTTGGGGCGTTTGCGCTGCTTGCGTAGCTCCTGCACACGCTCCCATGTATCACGGTCTATGATTGGTTCGTGGTGGTTCTCAAAGATTACCTGCTTTTCGGCGGGGTTCTCCTTGCTCTGCTTTACCTTGTAGGACACTTTCTCGGTCTTGAAGTTCACAAGGCAGCCTGTGTATTCCCGGTTTTCAAGGATATGCGCCACGGTGTTTGTCGCCCACCTGCACTCATAGCCGGGGTGGTAGCGGCGTGTGCTTCCCGTCCGGCGGTATTCCAGCGTTCCCGGCGTGGGTGTCTGCTGTTCCGTCAAGACACGGGCTATCTTGGTCGGTCCATTCCCGGCAAGGCATAAGCTGTATATCTGCCTTACTACCGGGGCGGCTTCCTCGTCAATGATGAAATTTTCGTCCTCGTCCATGAGGTAGCCGTACACGGGCTTGCTTGTGACAGGCTTCCCGCTCATGCCTTTAGACCTCTTGACTGCTCTGATTTTCTTGCTCGTATCCCTCACCAGCCATTCATTAAAAATATTACGCAAAGGGGCAAAATCGTTGTCGCCCTGTGCGCTGTCCACTCCGTCATTTATTGCGATAAAGCGGACGCCTTTCTGTGGGAAAATCATTTCTGTGTACATTCCCACTTGTAGATAGTTTCGCCCTAACCGTGACATATCCTTTACTATGACTGTGCCGACTTTCCCGGCTTCAATGTCCGCAAGCATGGCTTGAAAACCGGGTCTTTGGAAGTTCGCGCCGGAAAATCCGTCATCAGTGTACCATTGCAAGTTTGTAAAGCCGTTCTGCTTGGCATAGTTTTCAAGGATTCGCTTCTGATTGCTGATAGAATTGCTCTCGCCTTGCAGCTCGTCCTCATGGGATAACCTCGGATAAAGGGCGGTGATAAGTGTTGTGGCGGTCTGTCTTGACATAGATTCCTCCGTTTCCGACAGCCAGCCCCACTATTCCGTATGTCTATTGTACCATATCCACAGAGCAATGACAAGATTTACTGTCCGGAAAAGAATACTATAATTTGTACAAAAATCATACTGGGGCTTTTTCTATTCAAAAAAGTATGGTATAATAATTTTACTTGTTTGGGAACCGGTGGGAAATACGTCATATTGGCAGCTGCGCAGAATTTGCCAGTCTGCGGACCCTGATGTGAGGAGGGCCCCTTTTACAAAGATAGAGAGGAAGTGCGGGCTATGACGGCGCGTTATGACACATTTCTTCAAACACTCTACGAAAACAATTACGAAAAGATGCTCAAATTCTCTTACCGTATGCTTGGCACCAGGGCCGACGCTCAGGATTTGATGCATGAAACCTTTCTCCTGGCGCTGTATCATCAGACCAAGCTCTATAACCACCCAAATCCGGAGGGCTGGCTGATGAAGACCTTGAGAAATCTGGCCCTTAATGAGCAGAGACGAATCCAAAACCATCCGGTAGTTTCCATAGAATCCATTGCCAACACCATGGGAAGCGAGCACGATACTCCCCTGGATCTTCTGCTGCCTAAGCAGCTGTCTAAAGAGGAGCGGGAAATTCTGATTTGGCGCTATGAGCAACAGCTGGAGTATAAGGATATCGCCGACCGGCTGGGCATCTCAGAGGCGGGCTGCCGAAGCAGGGTTTCCCGAGCTATCGCTCATTGCAAAGATTTTGTGGAGGTTTTCACAGATTGATTTGCAAATTCCAGTCAATCTTTTTCCATATCTCTGCTCAAAAATGCAAATTACCGCAGCAAAACAATTACTTCATGACATATCCTTTACACAGGGAAAAGAAAGGGGGCCAACATGGGACATGATTTAAATAGTCCTCCAAATCAGCCGGCATGTCTGAACGTATCCCCTGAAAGACTTGATTCCATGTCTGCTTCTGAGTTAGCTGACGCCATGGAGCAGGCTGTGGACGCTATGACAGAGGAGACATACGATCCCGCTGTCATTGATGCTTATTTGGAGGCATTAGATGGCAAAATACCCGTGCCGGATGATTTAAACACCAAAGCTTCTTATAGCGATTTTTTAACGCGGCTCCAGCCCCTAGCTGCCGAGGAGCCCCGGAGCAGATACCCGAAACGAGGACGCAAACTATTTCGTACCTTCCTTGTCGCGGCTCTCATCTCCGCTTGTCTGCTTGGCAGCATGGCTATTTCACAGGCGGCCGGTATCAATGTGCTCGGCGCAATAGCGCATTGGACAGACAGTGTATTTGGCTTTGGTTCCCTTTCAAGCGATCACACGCCTAGTAATCCCTCCAAAACTGCATATAC
>NZ_QWKG01000029.1 GCF_009911595.1 Colidextribacter sp. OB.20 | reverse complement strand
GCACCCCCTGCACCGGCGGCTCCACCATCTGCTTCACCCAGGAGGTCCGGCATCTGGCGGGAAAGCTGCCCTGTCAGGGTAGCTACACGCTCTCCTACCAGGCCGACCCCTTCTCCCCTTTTGGCGGCTGGCACTTCTACGGAAGCCACCTCACCGATCTTTGCGTCACCCTGTTCGGCCGCGGCTGGCAGAGCGCTGCGGCGCAGCTCCAGGGAAGCAAGCTGCGCGCCGTTGTCCACTACCCCCGCTTCTCCGTCTCCCTGCGCTCCTCCCCTGTCAAGCAGCCCCCCGTCCTGCAAATGGACGACCGCTCCTATGTGCTGGACGACCAGGGCTGCTACCAGGCGGGTATGGTCCACTTCCTGTCCGTGGCGGAGGGGGCCGCCCTGGGCCGTGTGGGGGAGCTGGTGTCCTCTGTCCGGCTGATGGACGCCATTCTCACCTCTCTGCGTGAGGGGGGGCGGCCGTGTCCCGGATAACCAGGCGGGGCGTCAGGTTCATAGACACCGTCAGCTCCCCGTCGTCGCTGGACAGGGCGTTCAAAATCATCATGGCCGCCAGCCGCCCCGTCTCCTGAGCCGGCTGGTGAACTGTGGTCAGGGCGGGCACAAAGGCCCCGGCAAAGGGAATATCATCAAAGCCTATTACCGAGATATCCTCCGGGACCCGGACTCCGTGCTTTAAAAACACCTTAATCATGCCGATAGCCACCATATCATTGACGCAGAGCACCGCAGTGGCCGGGCAGCCGTCGCCCAGGAACAGCTCGGCGATGTACTGACCAGTTTCAAGCTCCAGGTCGCTGTTGGCGTCCCAGGAGCTGGGAGACCACTCATAAATCAGCGAGCCGTCATAGCTCAGGCCGGCCCCCAGCAGGGCGTCCCGATAGCCCCGGTGCATCTCCGCCCGGGTCCAGCGCGTCATAGGCATGGTGGCGAAGGCAATGCGGCTGTGACCCATGGAGATCAGGTGCTCCACCGCCATGCGGGCCCCCGCCCGGGAATCAAAGTTGATGCCCGTGCTCTCCACTCCGGTCAGCTTCTGATCCAGCAGGACAAACCGCATCCCCCTCCGGCTGTACTCCATCACCACATCGCCGCTCTCGTCCACCGAGGACAGAATGACTCCTCTGGTCTGCCGCTCGTAGAGCTGACGCAGGCAGCCCCGCTCCTGCTCCACATCCCGCAGGGTGTTGCACAAAATCATGCTGCACTCGTTTTTGGACAGCACGTCGTTGACCCCCAGCATGGTCTGGAGGTAAAAGGGGTTGGAGACGTTGGGAATCACAAGGCCGATATCCTTCACGGCCTCCCGCCGCAGGGAGCGGGCCACCGCGTTGGGGACATAGTCCAGCTCTTCCACCGCCGCCCTTACCTTCTGGCGCAGCTCCTCCCGCACCGGATAGTCAGACTCATTGAGCACCCGGGATACGGTGGCCAGAGACACTCCTGCCAGCTTTGCCACATCGCGAATGGTCGCCTGTTTGCCCATATGCCCGCCTCATTTCTCGGAACGAAATTTCATTGCTGTAGTGCGTTATTAT
>NZ_QWKG01000028.1 GCF_009911595.1 Colidextribacter sp. OB.20 | reverse complement strand
TGGTCTGCCGCTCGTAGAGCTGACGCAGGCAGCCCCGCTCCTGCTCCACATCCCGCAGGGTGTTGCACAAAATCATGCTGCACTCGTTTTTGGACAGCACGTCGTTGACCCCCAGCATGGTCTGGAGGTAAAAGGGGTTGGAGACGTTGGGAATCACAAGGCCGATATCCTTCACGGCCTCCCGCCGCAGGGAGCGGGCCACCGCGTTGGGGACATAGTCCAGCTCTTCCACCGCCGCCCTTACCTTCTGGCGCAGCTCCTCCCGCACCGGATAGTCAGACTCATTGAGCACCCGGGATACGGTGGCCAGAGACACTCCTGCCAGCTTTGCCACATCGCGAATGGTCGCCTGTTTGCCCATATGCCCGCCTCATTTCTCGGAACGAAATTTCATTGCTGTAGTGCGTTATTATATCACAAATCTGCCAAAAAGCAAACACAATTAAATCTTGTCAGGAGGTAAAAGTAATGTTCCAATCCACACAGGAGCTTCTGCGCTCCATGACCGAGCCCTCCCAGACCCTGGTCCAGGCCGCAAGTCAGCTGAAGGGTGATCTGATAGTGCTGGGGGCCGGCGGAAAAATCGGTCCCGCCATGGCCATCAAGGCCAAGCGGGCCCTTCAGGCGGCCGGTTCCCAGGCCAAGGTCTACGCCGTGTCCCTCTTCGACTACCCGGACGCCCCCGCGTCCATGCGTCAGGCCGGCGTGGAGGTCATCGAGGCTGACCTGTCCGACCCGGACCAGCTGGCCCGGCTGCCCGAGGCGGAAAATATCATCTACATGGTGGGCAAAAAGTTCGGCACCGCCGGCAACGAGGGAGACACCTGGCACGTCAACGTCATTCTCCCCTATCTGGCGGCCCAGCGCTTTCCCAACGCCCGCATTGTCGCATTCTCCACCGGCAACACCTATGGAATGGCTCCCCTGTCCAGCGGCGGCTTCTGCGAGACGGACAGCCCCCGCCCCATCGGGGAGTACGCCCAGACCTGTCTGGGCCGAGAGCGCGTTCTGGAGCGGTGCAGCCGGCAGAACAACACGCCCATGCTCCTGTTCCGGCTGAACTACTCCATCGACATGCGCTACGGCGTGCTCTACGACATCGCCAGGAATATTCAGGAGGGCCGGCCTGTGGATGTATCTCAGGGGGTATTCAACTGCATCTGGCAGGGCGAGGTGTGCGAATACGCCATCCGCTCTCTGCTCCTAACCTCCGTCCCCCCGGAGAAGCTGAACGTCTCCAGCCCGGAGTCCTTCTCCATCCGCTGGGCCGCCATGGAGCTGGGCAGACGCTTGGGCAGGGAGCCTGTCTTTACCGGCCAGGAGGGGGATGCCTCCCTGTTCCTCAACTGCCAGAAAATGGTCCGCCTGCTGGGCCAGCCCCAGCTGGGCGTCCTGGAGATGATGGATATGGTGGTGGACTGGATCAAAAACGGTGGAGAGACCATCGACGCCCCCACCCACTTTGAGACCACAAACGGCATATTCTGACCCGCCGCGGAGGCTGCCAGATATCTCGCCGGCCCACCTGATACGGCGAAAGGGCCGCGGCAGACTGCCGCGGCCCTTTCGCACCCTCTGGGAAGCTCACGGACGGGAAGGAAGCTCCAGTCCGGCGATAGCCTCCCGCATCTGCCGGGCGGAATTGTCCATCGCGCGCCGCTCCGCCTGACCCAGAGGAATCTCCAGAATCTTCTCCAGCCCGTCGCGCCCTACAATGGCGGGCACGCTCAGAGCCAGCCCCTCCAGGCCGTACTCCCCCTCCAGCACCACCGAGATGGGCAGCACCGCCCGCTCGTCCCTGACGATGCACGCCGCGATCCGCCCCACCGCCATGGCAATGCCATAATAGGTGGCCCCCTTGCGCTTGATGATCTCGTTGGCGCTGTCCCGGATTTCCCCATACAGCCGCTCCCGGTCCCCGGCGCTCAGGGTCTTCCCCTGGAGGCGGCAGAAGTCGTCCAGGTTCAGACCGGACACATTGGCCCCGCTCCACACCGCCAGCTCGCTGTCTCCGTGTTCCCCGACAATGAAGGCGTGGACATTCCGGCTGTCCACCCCCAGCTCCTCCCCCAGCAGCTGCTTGAACCGGGCAGTGTCCAGCACAGTCCCCGAACCGATCACCCGCTGCCTGGAATAGCCCGACAGCTCCCGGGCCGCATAGGTCAGCACGTCCACCGGATTGGACACCACCAGCAAAATACCCTCAAAGCCCCGGGCTGTGATCTCCCCCAAAATACTTTTCAAAATCACCGTGTTCCGGCCAATCAGCTCCAGCCTGGTCTCCCCCGGCTTCTGATTCACCCCGGCCGTGATGACCACCAGGCCGCAGTCGGCAATATCGTCATAGTCCCCGGCCGTGATCTCCATAGATGCCCCGTAGGGCAGGCCGTCGCTGAGATCCATGGCCTCCCCCTCCGCCTTGTCCTGGTTGGCATCCAGCAGGACCAGGCTGGAGAACAGCCCCTGCTGCAAAAAACGGAAGGCGATGGACGCCCCCACAGACCCGCAGCCCACAATAGCCGCCTTTCGGAAATTAACTGCCATATCCATTCGCTCCTTATCATTTGGTGCTCTTAGTTGTTCCGGGACAGTGCGGAATTATTCGCCCATTTCTTGATGAAGTCTTGCATTGACCGGGCAGGTATGATATAGTATTTTGTGTATGATCTTATCTGGAGCATCACGGCAAT
Organism: Colidextribacter sp. OB.20; assembly: GCF_009911595.1. Classification (GTDB taxonomy): domain Bacteria; phylum Bacillota; class Clostridia; order Oscillospirales; family Oscillospiraceae; genus Lawsonibacter. The sequence continues at coordinate 17,656 of NZ_QWKG01000028.1, read as the reverse complement.
ATCAGCAAAGGATGTATGCAATATGTATCACTGCTTTATCCACTTCTATCTGGTCGGACTGGGGCGTGAAGAGTCGGAGGCCCTGACAGAAATGCCTGCCTTCGAGCATTTTGTCCATATGTTCACCGAGAGCACCCAACCGGACTTGTCTCTGGCCGCCCGGGCGGATGTAATTTTGGCCGATCTGCGGAAGCTGGATGATCCGTCAGCGGTGCGGGCGCTGGCCGGAGCCAAACGCCGCGAGGCCCAGCTCCTCCTTCTGGCCGGACAGGAGCAGATCCCCCTTCTGTCGGACAGCCTGTCCGAAATTACCGGCATCTGGACCGCCCCCCTGTCCCGGGAGCTGCTTCAGTTTTACTTCCTGCGCTGGCAGCAGAGCTATAAGCAGAGCAAGGATCTGTGGCAGGCCAGCCACTTCCTGGAGGCCACCATCAACAGCGTGCCCAATCTCGTCTGGTACAAGACCAAGGACGGCATTCACGAGAAGGTGAACGACAGCTTCTGCAAAACGGTTAACAAGACCAAGCAGCAGGTGGAGGGACGGGGTCACGCCTATATCTGGGACGTGGAGCAGGATGACCCGGCCTGCATCGAATCTGAGCGTATCGTTATGGAGACAGAGCAGACGCTGGTCTCGGAGGAGACCGTCCTCACCGGAGCAGGCACCCGGCTGCTGACCACATACAAGTCCCCTCTGTACGACCTGGACGGCAGCGTGATGGGCACAGTGGGCGTTGGCATCGACATAACCCAGGAGCGGGCCTACAAGGAGGAAATTCTGCAAAAGACCAGGGCCCTGGAGCAGCTCTTCACCACCATGGACTGCGGCATCCTGACCCACTCCCTGGACGGCTCCCGCATCTACAGCGTCAACCGGGCCGCTCTGGAAATCCTGGACTACCGCTCTCAGGAGGAGCTGGCCGCAGATGGCTTCCTCATGGTAGCCCGCACCGTGATGGAGGAGGATAAGACCAGGCTGCGGGAGTGCATCCAATCTCTGAAGGACGTGGGCGACAACGTCAACCTGGAGTACCGCGTGGTTCACAAGGACGGCAGCATCCGCCATGTCATGGGCAATATCAAGCTGGTGGAGGAGGACGGCCGGCAGTTCTATCAGCGCTTTCTCCTGGACTGCACCGCGCAGAAGCTGCGGGAGGAGCAGGAGCGCACCGAGCAGGAGCGGCGGCAGAACGAACTGGTTCAGGCGCTGAGCACGGATTATAACCTGGTATGCTTCTACAACCTGGACTCCGGCGTAGGCGGCCCCCTCCGCACCCACGACTGCCCCCATGGGACCCTGGACGAAATTTTCACCGGCGAGCGGCCCATCGCCGAAAGCCTGAGCAGCTATATAGACCGCTGTGTTCTCGCCGAGGACCGTTCTATGCTGCTGCAGGCCCTCTCTCCGGAGGAGCTGGCGGAGCAGCTCATCGAAAAAGTTACCTATACCGTCAACTACCGCACTCTGTGCGGCGATGAGATCCGGTATTTCCAGATGAAGGCTGTCCGCGCCGGCTCCTGGGACGCCAGCCGCGGTGTTGTGCTGGGCTTCCGCAGCGTGGACGAGGAGACCCGCCGGGAGCTGGAGAAAAAATCCCTTCTGGAGGACGCGCTGGCCCAGGCCAACCAGGCCAGCAAGGCCAAGAGCGTGTTCCTTTCCAACATGTCTCACGACATCCGCACCCCGATGAACGCCATTGTAGGCTTCACCACCCTGGCCATCACCCATCTGGAACAGAAGGAGCAGGTGGAGGGCTACCTGAAAAAAATTCTCACCTCCAGCAACCATCTGGTCAGCCTGATTAACGACGTTCTGGACATGAGCCGCATCGAGAGCGGCAAAATGCACCTGGACGAGGCCCTGTGCAGCCTGCCGGATATCCTTCACAGCCTGCGCAGCATCATTCAGGCGGATGTCAGAGCCAAGCAGCTGGACCTCTATATCGACACGGTGGACGTTCTGGACGAGGATGTCTACTGCGACAAGCTGCGCCTCAACCAGGTGCTTCTGAACCTGCTGAGCAACGCCGTAAAATACACCGGCGCGGGCGGTATTGTCAGCATGCGCATCATTGAAAAGCCCGGCGCCCCGGCCGGCTTCGCCAACTACGAGTTCCGGGTCAAGGATACCGGCATCGGCATGAGCCCGGAATTTGTGGCCCGAATCTTTGAGCCCTTTGAGCGGGAGCGGAACTCCACCATCAGCGGCATCCAGGGCACCGGCCTGGGCATGGCCATCACGAAAAACATTGTGGACATGATGAACGGCTCCATCCAGGTGGAGAGCGAGCAGGGGGTCGGCAGCGAATTTATCGTCTCCTTCACCTTCCGCCTCCACGACAAGCCCAAGGAGGTTCAGACCATCCCCGAGCTGCAAAACTGCCGGGCTCTGGTGGTGGACGACGACTTCAACACCTGCGACAGCGTGTCCTATATGCTTCAGCAGTTCGGCATGCGGGCGGAATGGACTATGTCGGGCAAGGAGGCCGTTCTGCGCACCCGTCAGGCCTTTATGCGTCACGACAGCTACAGCGTCTATATCATCGACTGGCTCATGCCCGATATGAACGGCATTGAGGTCACCCGGAGAATCCGGTCTGAGGTGGGCGGCGACGTCCCTATCATCGTCCTCACCGCCTACGACGTGTCTGACATTGAGGATGAGGCCTTCCAGGCCGGCGTGACTGCCTTCTGCAGCAAGCCGCTGTTCATGTCAGAGCTGCGCAGCTGTCTGACCTCCGTTCTGGTGTCGCAGGCCGACGGCCAGCCCCGGCCCGACCAGCCCCAGGATGGCCAGACGGGGGCCTTCCGCCACACCGGGCGGATTCTGTTGGCGGAGGACAACGAGCTCAACCAGGAGATCGCCACCGCCATTCTCACGGAGGCCGGCTTCCAGGTGGAGGTGGCGGCCAACGGGCAGATTGCCCTGGATATGCTGACAGCCCAGCAGGCCGGCTACTATCAGCTGATTCTCATGGACGTGCAGATGCCCGTCATGGACGGTTATGCCGCCGCCCGGGCCATCCGGGCCCTGGATAACCGGGAGCTGGCCTCCACCCCCATCCTGGCCATGACGGCCAACGCCTTCGCCGAGGACCGGGAGGATGCGCTGCGCGCCGGCATGAACGGCCACATCGCCAAGCCCATCAACATCACCACCCTGATGGAAACTCTGGATCAGAGCATCGGGACACAGTCCGTTTGAGCCGCCTCCAGAGCATAAAGGGGAGCGCCGGAACCCTCCGGCGCTCCCCTCTTCTGTTATCGAATAATCAGAACACGGATGCGTCCGCCCTCGCTCTCCGCCTTGTCATACCAGGCGGAAAGCTTCCCCGAGGCGCTCTCCGCCCGGGCCAGGCTGGACAGGTAGTATCTGCCGTCCCGATACTCATAGACCGCCACGCTGTCAGACAGCGTGTACCTCCGGCTGCCAGCAATAAACTGATTTCCGGACACCTCCCCCGTTCCGGCGGAGGTGAGGGAGCGCAGCCGCTCCGGGTTGGCCGGGTCGCCCACCACCTGGACCGGACCGGCCGACACAGGGTAGTGCGTGGTGGTGCCGGGGAGGACGTAGGTCTGGCCGTCCAGGTCAAACTCGTAGCTGAAGACCTCGTACATTCCCTCTCCCGCTGAGTCTATACGGCTGAGGATGCCGTACTGCCCCGCGTCCCCGGTGACGTCGCTGAGGATCAGAGTCTCGATCTCCTTCTGGCCGTTCAGGGCGTAGTAGCGGACCTCGCCCTTGTCCAGACTCAAGCCGGCCAGCCGCTCCGGGCTGATAACCGCACCCCGGCTGCCGCTCACGTCCAGAATCTCCACATCCCCGGCAAAGGCATAACTGTCCAGGCGGGCGCCCTCCTTGTCCACCTTGCCGGACAGAGAGCCGGAGGACAGCCTGCGCACGGTGATCTCGCCGCTCCCGTCTACCGCGGCACGAACCAGGCTGCCCGCCTTAAGGCTGGTCCCCCGGGCCTGATACTGATAGGTCTGACCGTCGGTAGCCAGGAGAGTCACCGTCTGGGCGGCGTAGCTTCCGCCCTTTCCGTCGGGGTAGCTCCCGTTGGACACCTCCAGCACCACTCCCATCCGCTCGCCGGCGCTGGCCGACACGTCAGCTACTGCGGCCACACCACCGCCGCGGCCCAGCAGCAGAGTCACATTGCTCCCCAGTCCATACTGGCCCAGGTCGGACAGGGCGTAGGCGGCGGAGGAGCTTTCGATGTTATAGGTCCGGCCCGCCACCGTCACCGAGGAGGGGCTGGCCCCCGAGGGCGCCACCGCCTGAATGGTGCCGGTCACCTTTTTGCTGTAGGCCCACACCGCCCCCATGGAGGCGTTCCAATAGAGCACATCGTAGTCCTGCACGGCGGCCATTGTGGACAGAGCGCCGTTGCGGTACACTCTGCCGGGGGTAAAGCCCAGATTGGCGCTCCAGCCGCTTTGAGCCACCACCGGCCCCTCCATGGACTGATTGACCAGATTCACCAGGTCGGGCTTTCCGGAGGCGTCCAGGCTGAAGCCCAGGGTCTGAATATAGGCTGTCCCCTCCTTCGTCCGGGCGGACAGCAGGTTATAGAACAGAAACACTCCGTCCTGCCAGCTCAAGGTGTCGCCGGCGTTGACCGCCGACAGCCCCCGGTTCAGCCGCAGGTTCCGGAACATGGACAGCTGGCCGGTGGGATAGGCCCCGGAGAAGTCGCTGGCCTGATAGCCCAGCAGGGCCAGGACCATGGACGCCCCCTCCGCCAGCTTTACCTCCCGGTCAGGACGGAAGGTGCCGTCGCTGAAGGCGGTGACCAGCCCATAGCTCACCGCCGCCTCTACATAGCCGCTGGCCCAGTGGCTCCGGGGGACGTCGGGATAGGGGGACGAGGCCGCCTGGCCTACTCCGCTGCCCCCGGGCATGGCCTTGACAGCCATTGTGACAAACTCCGCCCGGGTGATGGGGCGGCCCGTGCCGCTGTCGCTGTCCAGGATGCCCAGAGCGGTCAGGGCCTGGGTAGCCTCCGCCAGCGGTACGGCGCTCCCCGCCGCCGAGATGGGCAGGGCAAGGGCAAGGGTCAGGCAGAGAGACAAAAGCGCGGAAAAAAAACGTTTTATTTTCATGGTGTAACTTCCTTTCTAGCTTAGGGTGTAGGGCGCGGCGACCCCGGCGCGCCGTTTTATGCGAGCGGCGTGCCCAGTGGTCACGCCCTACAAGCGCTCAATCGTACCGCAGCGCGTCGATAGGGTTCAATTTCGCCGCCTTGTTGGCGGGGAGGTAGCCGAAGAGAATCCCGATGCCCACCGACACGCCGAAGCTGAGGAGGATGGCCCCCAGGGTGGGGGTGGCGTCGAAGGTGATGCCGCTGGTGCCCATGCTCTCCACCAGCATACCGCCCAGCAGGGCCCCCAGGCCCTTGGCAAGCAGACAGCCGAAGCCGATACCCAGCAGCCCGCCGATGGCGGAGGTGGTGCCCGCCTCGATGACGAACTGGCTGCGGATATCCCGCCGCTTGGCTCCCAGGGACTTGCGCACGCCGATCTCCCGGGTGCGCTCGGTGACGGAGACCAGCATGATGTTCATGATCCCGATGCCGCCCACCAGAAGGGAGATGGCGGCGATGGCCACCAGCACGCCCATGGCCACCCCCATCATGCCGTTGATCTGGTTGGCCTGCTCGGCCATGGTGGTGATGTAGAAATAATTATACATGCCGTCGTCCGTCCGGTAGAACTTGTTGAGGTAGCTCTCAATTACCTTTTTGGCAGCGTCGGCGGTCTCGCCGGATGTGCTGGTGAAGATATAAATGCTCACCCATCGGTCGCCGACGATCTCCATGACGGTGCTGTAGGGCATATAAATCTGGTCGTCCTGACTGCCTGGGAGCATCTCCAGCTCGGCGTTGCGCTTGAGCACCCCCACCACCGTGAGGACCCGCCCGTCAATAGACAGCGTCTTTCCCAGAGCGTCGCCGCCGAAGGCCTCCTCCTCCAGATAGGCTCCGATGACGCAGACCGCCTCCCGGCGCTCCACATCCATGTAGGTGATAAAGCGGCCCTTGGCCAGCTGTTCGCCGTCCATGGTGTAGTTGGTGGCGGCGTTGTACATGATCTCGCTGACCCCATATACGCTGGTCTTCTCAAACTTCTCATCCCCGTGGCGGACCACGCCGTTGAGCGCAACGTAGGGGGACACGCCGGTGAGGACATGGGTGTTTTCGTCCACCAGGTCATACAGCTCCTCCGGGTCGGGCATCGCGCCGTCCCCTGCAGACCAGAGCTGGGCCTGGATCATGTTGATGCCAAGTTTGTCGATCTGCTGCTGAACCATGCCGGTCAGGCCGTTGCCCAGCGACAGAATCACAATCACCGCCCCCACGCCGATGATGATGCCCAGCATGGTGAGCAGGGCCCGCATTTTGCTGGTGGTGAGGGATTTTATCGCAAGGCGGAAGGACTGGGTGAAATTCATGCGCCCACCTCCTCTTCCTCGTCCTCCCCGTGGGGCTGGACCACCGCCCGGGGGTCGTGGGAATCCCCGTCGTAGATGATCTTCCCGTCCTGGAGGCGGACAATCCGGTCGGCCTTCACGGCGATGGAGTTGTCGTGGGTGATGAGGACCACCGTATCCCCCTCCCGATTGAGCTGCTTGAGGAATTTCAGCACCTCCCGCCCGGTACGGGAGTCCAGAGCGCCGGTGGGCTCGTCGGCCAGGATGACCGAGGGCGTCCCCGCCAGCGCCCGGGCGATGGACACCCGCTGCTGCTGGCCGCCGGAGAGCTGGGAGGGCAGATTTTTGCCCTTGTCCCGCAGGCCCACCCGCTCCAAAGAGCGGAGGGCCCGCTCCCGGCGCTCCTCCCCGGGCACCCCGGCGTAGAGGAGCGGCAGCTCCACGTTCTCCAGCACGGTGAGCTTGGGAATCAGGTTGTACTGCTGGAAGATGAAGCCCAGCATTTTGTTCCGAATTTCCGCCTGCTGGTCGTCGTCCATGGTGGACACATCCACGCCGCCCAGGTGGTAGGAGCCGGAGGTGGGCACGTCCAGGCAGCCGATGATGTTCATGGCGGTGGACTTGCCCGACCCGGAGGAGCCCACGATAGCCACAAATTCCCCTTTGTCGATGGTCAGGTCCACTCCGTCCAGGGCGTGGACGGTCTCCGAACCCATCTGGTATATTTTATAGACATCTTTCAATTCAATGAGGTGTTCCAAGGTCCATCCACCTCCTACGAGACAGTGACGCTTCCGCCGCCCGGGGCATCCATGCCGCCCTGGACCTGAGCGGGCACCAGTACGGTGTCCCCCTCGTTCAAACCGGAGGTGATCTCCACATATTCCCCGTCGCCGCCGCCCAGGGTGACGGTGCGCTCCTCCACCCTGGTGGGATCTATCACAGAGGTTCCGTCAGGGGACAGACAGCCCTCCAGGGGGACCAGCACTGTGTCTCCCCGCTGGACCGCCGCCGCCGGGATGGACAGGGCATTTTCCATTTGCTCCACAATGATGTCAGCGGAGACGTTCATGCCCGGGTTGAGGTCGCCGTAGTCCTCCAGGAGGATGGTGGCGGGGTAGGTGGTAAAGCCGTTGGTGGTGGTGCCGTTGATGCTCACCCGGTCCACCACTCCCTGAAATACCTCGCCGGGGATGGCGTCGGCGGTGATGTCCACCGTCTGCCCCTCCTGGAGCTTGCTCAGGTCCAACTCGCTGATGTTCATCTCCAGCTTTAAGTAGCTCAGGTCATAGATGACCGCCAGGGCTCCCGACTCAATGTTGTTTACGTTGTCCCCCGCCTTGATATTCTTCTCAATAACGGTGCCCGAGATGGGGGCGGTAATGGTATAGTTTTCCAGGACATCCTGGGCCCGCTGGAGGGAGAGCCGGGCATTCTCCAGGGCGATGGACATGTCTTCCAAAGAGCTCTCAGCGGAGGAGCCCCCCAGTGAGACCAGGGCAGAACCGGCGGACACGGCGCTTCCAGCTGTGACGGACACGCCTGTCACCTCGCCGCTGGCCTGAGCAACTACAGTCTGACGCAGGGCCTCCTCAAAATTGGCGGAGCCGGCACATGCGATGTCCCCCACCTGGACGGTGGCGGCGTTGGCGGCGGTGAGCGCCCCAGGGTTGCTCACCCGAACCTTCACCTGGCGCACCAGAGCGCCCCCCGCCCCCACCAGGTCGGCGGTAGACACCGATTCCACCGTCCCGTTCAGGGTCTCCAGGGTGCCGGCAAGGGTCACCTGCGCGTTCTGCCCGGCGTGGAGCTGCCGGGCGTCGGCGGAGTGAAAGGGCACTGTCAGCGTCAGGGTGGAGGTGTCGGCGATCTCAGCAATCGGCGTGCCGGGCGACACCAGGTCTCCCCGCTGGACCAGCACCTGCTGGACCACCCCTGCCCCGCCCGCCCGTACGGTGAGGTTGGCAACCATGTCGTCATAGCTCTTCTGGGCCTGGCGGACGGACAGCTCGGCCTGCTGGATGCTCATCTCCGCATCTCTGGCGTCCAGGCGGTATAGCAGTTGTCCCTTCTCCACCCGGTCACCCACCTCGAAGGGGGCCTCCAGCACCTCGCCGGTGACCAAGGGCTTGAGGTAGTAGGATTCAATGGGGGTGACGGTGCCCGTCCCGGAGACCTTTACCCTCAGATCCCTGCGCTGAACGGTGTCCGGGGCATACTGCCCGGCCGGGCCCGCCCCTCCCGCCGGAGCCCGGTGGGTAAACCAGAATACAGCTGCGGCGGCGGCTGCCAGAATAATCCCCCTTTTGGCCCACTTCTTTTGCTTTTTAGACAGCTTCAGGCCTGGGATACGTCTCTTCCTGGCCTGCTGGGGAGCCTCCTGCTCCGGTATTTTTGTCGCTTCCATATGTGTTCCTCCTGTCCGTGCCAATGGGTCTGTCCCTTATAGTCAACACACTTGAAAATCGGTAAAGTTCGGCGGCCAAAATGGCACAGGGCGGCGTTGTCGTCTTTGGCGGGCGTCAGCCCGCCTGCATCCTCCGCCTTGCCCCGCGCCATTTTTCCTCCCCTCCTTTTTACCTCTTCTCAAGTGCGTCGACTATATCTATATGTTGGCCGCTGAATTTTTCCACTGGGTATTGTAGCGGGAAAATCTTACATTTCTCAAAAGAAAAGATAAAAGTTTCATTAAAATTTTCCGGCCGCATGATTACCTTACACCCTCCAGCCCCTGGAAAGTCAAGAAAAATTTTCAAAAAAAGAACCTTCCGGAGGGTGGAGGGTTCCGAGACGGCGCCGCAGAGGCAGCGCGGCCCCGCCGGAAGCCCGGCGGAACCGCGCACAGTATATTCTATGCTTATTGTATGATGGCTATGGCTTGCAGCGCCCGCAGGGCTCATAGCCCTCCAGAACGGCCTGGAACCGGGCGTAAAACTCCACCCGCTTGTCCGCCTGAACATTCTTGACAGAGGCACAGTCGGGAAGATGGAATTTTTTCGTTCCGGCGTTGCCTATGTACAGCTGTAATGCGGAGCTTCCGACAGGATTTGTGGCGGTATCCGCCTCCTTCTCTGTGGTGAAGGTAACCGTATTTCCGTCGCTCTCGGCGATAATGTGGCCCTGCATATCGGTACGGTAGACCTCCGCTTCCAGGTCCCGATAACGGCTCAAGACCTCGTCGGAGGGGTGGCCGTACTTGTTGTCCTCCCCCACCGAGATCACGGCATAGCTGGGCATGACCTCCCGCAGGAATTGGTAGCTGCTGGAGGTGTCGCTGCCGTGGTGGCCCGCCTTGAGGACGGCGGCGCTCAGATTGGCTCCGGATTCAATCAGGTCCTGTTCCGCCCCCTTTTCCATGTCGCCGGTGAAGAGGAAGGAGGTCCTTCCGTAGTCAATCCGCAGGACGATGGAGGTGTCGTTGGTGTCGTCGTACTCCCTCACCGGGCCCAAAATCTCCACCTGAGCGGAGCCCAGAGTGAATTTGTCCCCAGGCTCAGGAACCTTCAGGGATTTCCCCTGTTCCCCCAGATACCGCACCATATTTTCAAATACCCTGGAGTCATACTCGGTCACCGGGCAGAGGGCGGCGTCCACCTTGGCATATTGCAGCGCGCCGGACAGGCCTCCGATGTGGTCCTCGTGGGCATGGCTGGCCACCATATAGTCCAGGTGCTTCGCGCCGTGGCGCTCCAGGTAGGCATAGACCAGGTCGGAGTCCTCGGCGTTGCCGCCGTCGATGAGCATGTAATGCCCGTCACAGATGACCAGGGCGGCGTCCGCCTGGCCCACATCGATGAAATGGACGGCAAAGCTGCTCCCCTCCGGAGGCGGCTCCGCCGGGGCCTGCTGGCTGTACAGAACATAGGCCGCCGCAAGCAGGAGCATGATAAACAGAAAGGTCAGTACCCAGTTCGGCCTCTGCTGGTGTCTCTTTTTGCTCATAAATTCACTCCTCCCATTCTTCCGGAAGCGGACGGCGGCGCTCCACCGGCCCCCACTCAGGCAGAGGCAGCCGCTGCATGGCTCCAAAGGTACGGGCCTTCAGGCCGGGATACCGGCCCTGCAGCTCATAGATCAGCTCCTTGATCTCCTGGCGCTTGGTGCTGCCGTCGGCGGGGCAGGTGCTGTGGACCACAGGCAGCTCCAGCCGCTGGGCGGTGTGGCGGATCAGGTTCTCCCCGCAGTAGAGCAGAGGGCGTATCTGGGTGATCCCAGTCCGGTCCAGGTAGGTGACAGGCTGGAAGCAGGAGAGCCGCCCTTCAAAAATCAGGGACATGAAGAAGGTCTCCACTGCGTCGTCGTAGTGGTGGCCCAGGGCGATTTTAGTGATTCCCCGCTCCTGAAGGGCGGCGTGGAGGGCTCCCCGGCGCATCTTGGAGCACATGGAGCATGGGTTCTCCTCCCTGCGCAGGTCAAAGATGATGTGCTGTATCTCGCTGTTTAAGATGGTATAGGGCACCTCCAGCTCTTGGCACAGGGTGGCGATGGGCGAAAAATCCAGCGGCTCCACCCCGTCGGCGTGGCCCATATCCAGGGTATACGCCTCCACCGTGAAGGGAACGGGGTAAAACTCCCGCAGCTTTGCCAGTGCCATCAGCAGCATCAGGGAGTCCTTCCCCCCGGACACCCCTACCGCAATTCGGTCACCGGGCGCTATCATATGATAATCCTCCACACACCGGCGGGTGAGGGACAGAATTTTCTTCATAGGAAGGACCTCCTCCGCAGGGGCGGGCCCTGTCCTGTCCCGCTGCCCAGCAATCTTTCGATTGGGGCGGTACAGAAGCCGCCCCCTATGCTGGCATTCTACCACAAATCCCCTGTTTTCCGCAAGCACAAAACAAAAATCAAACGCGAGATATTAAGAGCATAGTTGAGAAACACAGAGATATCAAGAGATATAAAAGTTTTTCTTAAATTTTCCCTGAAAACCGGTTGACACCCGCCCGGGCACGTACTATAATACAACACGCTCCGCTTATCAAGCAGGGCAGAATGTTTGTAACAGAGCATTTTTCACATAAACGGAAAGAAATTGGAGGTTAAACCTATGTCCACGTTCATGGCCAAAACGGGCAGCATGGAGCGGAAATGGTACGTCATCGACGCCGCCGGCAAGCCCATGGGCAAGACCGCTGTCATCGCCGCTGACCTGCTGCGGGGCAAGCGCAAGCCCGAGTTCACTCCCAACGCCGACTGCGGCGACTGCGTCATTATCATCAACGCCGAGCAGGCGGTGCTCACCGGAAAGAAGCTGGACCAGAAGTACTACCGCACTCACTCCGGCTGGGTGGGCGGCCTGAAGGAGACCAAATACCGCACCCTGATGCAGACCAAGCCCGAGCTGGCCATGCAGCTGGCCGTCAAGGGTATGATGCCCAAGAACAGCCTGTCCCGGGACGCTCTGACCCGCCTGCACATCTATCGCGGCGGCGAGCACAACCACGCCGCCCAGAAGCCCCAGCTCTGGGACGCCGAGTAAGGAGGATTTAGAGTATGTATAAGAGCAAAAAGCCTTATTTCTATGGCACTGGCCGCCGGAAGTCCTCCGTGGCCCGCGTCCATCTGTTTGAAAACGGCACCGGCGCCATCACCATCAACGGCCGCGACATCGACGACTACTTCGGCCTGGAGACTCTGAAGCTCATCGTCCGTCAGCCCCTGGTCACCACCGAGCAGGTGGGCAAGGTGGATGTGTCCGCCACCGTCTCCGGCGGCGGCGTCACCGGCCAGGCCGGCGCCATCCGTCACGGTATCTCCCGCGCCCTGCTCCTGGCTAACCCGGAGTTCCGCCCCGCCCTCAAGGCCGCCGGCTTCCTCACCCGCGACCCTCGTATGAAGGAGCGCAAGAAGTACGGCCTCAAGGCCGCTCGTCGCGCCCCCCAGTTCAGCAAGCGCTGATTTTATATCCAAAACGCTCAAAAACCCCGGAAAATTGCGATTTTCCGGGGTTTTTTCTTTTGAAAATCTCTGATAGGCTTTGTCTGATTTTGGCCTGATATGGCCCGATTTGACCCTGTTTTTTGGGGTTAAATATGGGCTAACCGGCCCTTTTGGGTTATTGGGTTATGAGAAACTTCTCATAATCCAATGACCCAGAACGGCCCGCCGGCGGAACCAACCTTACTCCGTCGGTGGTGGATGCGGACCAGTCCAGCTTATCGTAGAGCAGGTCCTCCAGGGCGCTGTCGTCCATGACATTGAGGTCCCGCTTATACCGGACGGAAGCGATAGCCGTGAATACCAGCATGGGCAGGAGAAAACCGAACACGAAGGTCCAGGCAAAGAGCAGCTTGGGGTCCTCCCCTCGAAGCCCAGGCCAGAGGCCATGCTCCGCAAGGTCTGGAACACCGGGTTCCCCAGCAGCAGGGCCCAGCCCACCGCCAGAATAACCTGCTGGATGTCCGCCATGACGGGGATGTGGGTCTTAATGTAGGCGAAATCCAGACTCATGACTCCCAGCAGAGCTGAGGAGAAATAGTTCCAAATATCCAGAATCAGGCTGTAGACCCACTCAAAGAAGCCTTGGAAAAGAAATTCCAGCAGATTGACCACCTCCCAGAAATATGTGACCGAAATAAAATCAACTACTGAGGCTGTTTTTGCGTGAGAGCAGTTGTCGAAACGTAGAGTATCATGTAGAATAGCACTGAGGTGATTTGTATGGCTGAATTTCAGGGCTATTGCTGTGAAGCATGTTTTAATGACGAATACATCTCTGCTTTTATCCAAAAAAATGGTGAACCTGGAGATTGCCCCTATTGTAAAAGCAAAAATGTCTTTGTCTGCGATACCGAAAGTGTTGGAGGCTTTATCAAGGATGGACTGCGCCGAGCTTATGAGGAGGCGGACTATACATTGGTAAAGGAGGGGCTGTGCAGTCCACTTTCTGTATACGACATTTTGGTGGAGGAACAATGTGTTTTTTCCGAACAGCTCTTTGACCTGAACGAGACATTCATCACACTGCTGGAGGACCTGATGGATTCCCATCTGTCTGCCAGGGATATCCAGCATGGAGAAGACAGGGACTTGGAGTACCAGGATGTCTATGCAGATAACTTTGTGCGGCAAGGTGACTTTTTCTACGATAATGAGTACGAGGCCCGTAATGCTTGGGAGCGTTTCAAATACCTCTGCCAGCACTACAACCGTTTTTTTGATATCTCTCCCAAGGAGACCCGGGAACGTCTGTTGACATCATTAAAGAAAGTATGGAAGCAGGTCGAAAAAACTGTCCGAAAAGGCACCATGATGCATCGGATCTGCACATACGGCGTTGAAAAGTACGCTGCCAATACAGAGCTGGACCAGTCGGATGCCTATCGTGCCATTGGACCCGCTCCTTATACCGCAGTAAAGCATAACCGTATGAGCCCTGCCGGAATCCCCTACATCTATCTGTCCAACAATATCCGCACTTGCTCCAAGGAGACCCGTATTCAGGACAGACAGAACGTGTTGTTAGGCAAGTTTTCTGTGAAAAGCTCCCTGAAAATGCTGGATCTTACAACAAAAAACATTGAGTCACTGCCCAGTTATCCTGGCAGCATTTTTTCTGAAACATATGATGCAGATATGCTCTGGATTCGGGATTTTCTTCTTCAATTTGCCCATGAGATCAGCAAGCCTATCCGAGAAGATGTCTCAAATCTGGAATACGTCCCGACCCAGCTTATGGCAGAGTATATTCGGAAATTCGGGTATCAGGGGATCATATTCAGCAGCAGTGTGAATCCCAGTGGCTCTAACTACGTGCTGTTTTACGGCCCGATAGACCTGCCGGAACACTCTGGATTCAGGTCAAGGGAACTCAACGTCCTCCGGCCATATACCGAAGTACTCGAATTGAAAGAACTGAGTTATGGATTTATTACATTGGCTCCCAGCTACCATAAACAAAATATCTGCACTGTCATCAGCTCCTCTGACACAGAAGAAGCATCATCTCCTGAGCCCGCCTTGGTATAGCTGTCCGTATATAGAAACCTTGTCGTTTAATGTTAGGGCGTCAAAGTCGCCAGGCCGCTGAACAGCGGGGTCACATAGGCGATAAAGGCCCCGATGCCGTTAATAATCATCCAGGCGATCCAGATGCGCTTGAGCCAGTCCCACGCCTGGTCCACCTTGTGCTGGTTGTTGGACAGCTTGGCGCCCACCACGGCCACGGCGGACATCAGGCCGGCCAGGACGGTGCTGACGCCGGCGATTTTGCCGTAAACGTCTTTGATAATACGGTCAGCAACCGTCCACATATCATCCAGGGTAAAGGTGGGCGTCATCATGCAGGCGCACAGTACCACCATCGCCATCGTTTGGGTGTAGTACCTGGGAATCCGGGGGCCAAAGCGGTCCCAAAAGTTTTGTTTTTTCAAAAGATACCTATCCTCCGGGCGTAAAAATAGAGCGGCCTGGCCGCTCCTTCCTGCGGAAATTGACAGTTGTAATTTGGGAAAAAATGATTATACTGGAAAACAAACGAAAGGAGCTCTGGCCATGATGACGATCCGCAACGAAAAGGAAACCGACCACAAAATCGTGGAAGATATTACCCGGCGGGCTTTTTACAATCTCTACATCCCGGGATGTGTGGAGCACTACCTGGTCCACATCATGCGGGAGCATGAGGATTTCATCCCGGAGCTGGATTTTGTGGCAGAACTGGACGGCCAGGTGATCGGAAATATCATGTATACCCAGGCAAAGCTGACGGACGAACAGGGGACGGAAAAGGATATCCTCACCTTTGGCCCTCTGTGTATTGCGCCGGAGCATCAGCGGAAGGGTTACGGAAAAGCGTTGATGGAACACTCCTTCCGGCGGGCGGCCGAGCTGGGCTATGATGTAATCGTCATTTTCGGCAGTCCGGTAAACTATGTGAGCAGCGGGTTCAAGAGCTGCAAAAAGTTCAACGTATGCCTTGACAACGGAAAGTTCCCCGCCGCAATGATGGTAAAAGAACTGCGGGATGGGGCTCTGGACGGCAAAAGGTGGTTTTACCGGGACAGCCCGGTCATGGCCATTGATGAAAAGGTTGCTCAGAAGTACGACAGCACCCTGGAGCCGATGGAGAAGAAGTACCTACCCAGCCAGGACGAGTTTTATATTATGAGCCATTCTTTTGTAGAGTACGATGAGAATAATATGTGACAGGTGCCGTTTTATATTTGATATGCTCCCCATAGAGTAGGAACAGAGACCATCTTCTGATAGTCTGTGCCTTCCTTTTTCTCTGTTTTGTCTACTTGACAGGGGGCACTTCACTGACTATGCGCCCTTTTTGATCTGTTGCCGTGGGAATTCGACTCCCATCAGTCGTTTAAAGACCGCTTTTGGCATCTGTTGTTTGACCCGTGAAGAATTAGCGCTCTAAAAAACCGGAAACGCTTGATGCCGTAGGCGTTCAGCCCACGGCATCAAGCGTTTTACATAGTTGGTGCGGCTGACGGGAGTCGAACCCGTACGCCCATTAGGACACAAGCACCTCAAGCTTGCCAGTCTACCAATTCCAGCACAGCCGCAAAGCGCGGTCATTTTCAGACCGCTTGCTTATTATACTGTTCTCAGAGGGATTTGTCAACGGGTGACAGAAGATTTTTTATATCTTTTCTGCTTTTTGTTCCGCGACAGCCTCCCGCTCCTTCATCAGCTCAGCATAGAGCTGCCTGGTATCCCAGCTCCGGTTGGTGTCGGTAAGCACGGCCTTTAGAGGAATGGGGGGCAGATTGGCCACCCGAATGACCTCCAGCACCTGGTCAAGCAGCGCCTGACCTACACCGCAGAACACCAGCATCGCCTCAGGAACCGGCTCCGCGGCCTCGCCGGGCTCTCTCTTCCCCTCCGCCAGCTCACCCAGCGGGAGATGGTAGCACTCCGGCTCCACCGGACGCATCCGCAGGCGGAGCATGGCAAAAATCTGCTTCAGCTTGAAGAACTTCTCTCCGGAGCAGTTGTACATTAGAACAGTTCCAGCATTTTTCATGTTGACTCCTCTTTCGTGCGCAAATCCGCGTGCAATTTAAGATTCTCTGTCCCAAGGAAGAGAAGGGGGCTGCTAAATCTGATTCAGGGCCTGCTCGATGTCGGTAATCAGGTCTGCGGCGTCCTCAATGCCGCAGGAGAAGCGGACCAGATCGGGGGTAATGCCGGCGGCTGTCAGCTCCTGATCGTTCATCTGCCGGTGGGTGGCGGAGGCGGGATGGAGCACGCAGGTACGGGCGTCGGCCACGTGGGTCTCAATGGCGGCCAGGCGCAGGTGCTTCATGAAGGTCTCAGCAGCGGCCCGGCCGCCCTTGAAGCCAAAGGATACCACGCCGCAGGTGCCGCTGGGCATATACTTCTGGGCCAGCTGGTAATATTTGTCCCCCTCCAGGCCGGGATAGGTGACAAAGCTGATTTTCGGGTGGTTCTTCAAAAATTTGGCTACCGCCAGGGCGTTCTCACAGTGGCGGGGCATCCGGACATGGAGACTCTCCAGACCCAGGTTCAGCAAAAAGGCGTTCTGAGGGGACTGGATGGAGCCGAAGTCCCGCATGAGCTGGGCGGTGCACTTGGTGATGAAGGCGCCGCCCTTACCGAACTTCCCCGCATAGGTGATGCCGTGGTAGCTGTTGTCGGGGGTGCACAGACCCGGGAATTTGTCCGAGTGGGCCATCCAGTCGAACCTGCCGCTGTCCACGATGGCGCCGCCCACCCCGGCCCCGTGTCCGTCCATATACTTGGTGGTGGAGTGGGTGACAATGTCGCAGCCCCACTCAAAGGGCCGGCAGTTGACGGGGGTGGCGAAGGTGTTGTCCATAATAAGGGGCACGCCGTGGGCGTGGGCGGCCTTGGCAAAGCGCTCGATGTCCAGCACGGTGAGGGCGGGGTTGGCGATTGTCTCGCCAAAGACCGCCTTGGTGTTGGGCTTGAAGGCCGACTCCAGCTCCTCGTCGGTGCAGTCGGGCTCCACGAAGGTGAAGTCGATGCCCATTTTCCGCATGGTGACGTGGAAAAGGTTGTAGGTGCCGCCGTAGATGGTGGAGGAGGCCACCACATGATCGCCGCAGTTGGCGATGTTGAAGATGGCGTAGAAATTGGCGGCCTGGCCGGAGGAGGTGAGCATTGCGGCAGTCCCGCCCTCCATGTCGCAGATCTTGGCCGCTACGTGGTCGTTGGTGGGGTTCTGGAGCCGGGTGTAGAAGTAGCCGCTGGCCTCCAGGTCAAAGAGCTTGGCCATGTCCT
>NZ_QWKG01000027.1 GCF_009911595.1 Colidextribacter sp. OB.20 | reverse complement strand
GGGCCCGCCGGTCCCACCGGCCCCACCGGGGCCCCGGGCCCCAACCCCACGGCCATCGCCGCCTACGCCGCCAACACCCGGGGCAGCAGCGTCGGCCTCGGCGACTATGATTTCATCGGCTTTCCGGATGTGTCGGTCCCCTGCCCGGAGATCATCCTGGGCGACTCAAGCTCGATGCTCGGGGGAAAATCGGTGTTCTGCCCGCAGAAGGCGGGCACCTATCAGATCTCCTACCGTGTGACCCTCAGCGCTCCCTCCGTCCAGCCGGTGGGGACCCGGCTGTCGCTCTCCAGCACCGACGACTATGTGGGCGTCATCGCCCCCACTTTGGGCGCCCAGCAGTTTGAATGCACGCTCACATTGGCCCTGCCGGAGCGCACCACGATCGAGCTTCAGGCCTACTCCACGACCCCCAGCATCCCCGGCACGGGCGGTCTCCCCGCCCTGGACAGTGTCCAGCTGGCCAGCGGCGCCTCGGGCGCTTCCATGCTGGTCGTCCGGCTGGGCGACTGAGCGCGGCCATCATTCCGAACCGATAGAGAAAGGGCTCCCGCCGGTTTTACCGGCGGGAGTTCCTCAGCAAATCCATCCAATCAAAGGAGGCCGCGATATGGCGAGTATCAGCCTATGCATGATTGTAAAAAACGAGGAGGATGTGCTGGCCCGCTGTCTGAAGAGCGCGGCGGAGCTGGTGGACGAGATTATCATCGTGGACACCGGCTCCACCGACCGGACAAAGGAGATCGCCGCCCGCTTTACCGATCAAGTCTATGACTTCCCCTGGCGGGACGACTTCGCCGCCGCCCGGAACGAGTCCTTTTCCCACGCGACAATGGATTACTGCCTGTGGCTGGATGCCGACGACGTGCTCCTGGAGGAGGACCAGGAGAAATTCCGGGCTCTGAAGGAGACGCTGGACCCCGGCGTCTCGGTGGTTATGGCCCCCTATCACACTGGCTTTGACGAGAGCGGCCGGGTCACCTTCTCCTACTACCGGGAGCGGCTCATCAAAAATCGGGCGGGCATGAGCTGGGCGGGGGCCGTCCACGAGGCTGTCACGTCGGTGGGAAAGGTTCTCTACGGGAATTTCGCCGTCACCCACCGCAAAACCCGCCCCTCCGACCCGGACCGGAATCTGCGGATCTACCAGGCGCAGTTGGACGCAGGGAGAGAGCTGGAGCCCCGTCAGCAGTTCTACTATGGCCGGGAGCTCTACTACCATGGGCGTTGGGAGGAGGCGCTGACCGTCTTTGAGGCGTTTTTGGAGGAGGGCCTGGGGTGGGTGGAGAACAACATCGACGCCTGCTGTCACTGCGCCTACTGCCATAAGAAGCTGGGCCATGAGCAGGCGGCGCTGGAGGCGCTGTTCCGCACCTTCACCTATGACCGGCCCCGGGCCGAGGTCTGCTGCGACATCGGCTGCTGGTTTTTCCAGCGGGAGCAGTACTGGCAGGCCGCCTACTGGTACGCCCTGGCCCTGACCTGCGCCCGGGACGACCGCCGGGGCGGCTTCGTCTCTCCGGACTGCTACGGCTATCTCCCCTGTATCCAGTTGTGCGTCTGCTACAGCTGCCTGGGCGACCGAAGGAGAGCGGAGGCGTTTAACGAGCTGGCCGCCTCCTTCAAACCGGATTCTTCGGCGGTAGAACACAACCGTGCGGTCTTTCAGGCGCTGACAGAATAGACGGCGGGGCTTGCAGGTGGCCCTGCCCCCACCGTCCAGACCGGCCCTCAGGGCGGGGCTGAATAGAAATATTTCAGACCTGAGGGGAAAATATTGTCTATATTGTTCCTTGACGGCAAAAAATCATCGTGGTAATATTTGCGCCATGCAAGAGCGGAACATATGGAATGCAAAATATGCCAACATCCCTTTTTCTGCCCTGCTTTCAGACAATTTATCCGATTTAGGAAAGGACTGATCTCGATGACGACCTTTGAATACACCATTACCGCCCCTGTGGGGATCCATACCCGCTATGCCGGTCTGCTGGCCAAAACCGCCAAGGCCCTTGACAGCACCATCACCATCGGGAGAACGGGGAGCGAGCTCACCCTCGCCACCCGGATTCTGGCCATTATGGGGCTGAATATCAGAAAAGGGGATACCGTCTCTGTATCGGTAGACGGCGGAAATGAGGAGACAAACGCCGGTACCATGGAATGGTTTTTCAGGAACAATTTGTAGGATATACAGACAGGCCGCACGCAAGTGATGACAAAACCGCAGCCTGGACGATGCTTCACCGCACGTCCGGGCTGTTTCTTACTTCGGCGCCGGACGGCGCAGGAGGCTTGGAGCGGATTCCCTCAGCGGAAAAGGGTTTCGCGGTGCTTCAACAAAAAACCGGCCGGCTTCTTTACAATTGCATTTTCCTCCGCCCTGCGCTACAATAAAGGCTGCCGCGCCCTGCCTGACAGGGCGACTTTACAAAAGAGAGGTTTCCTATGAATCAGAAAGAAGTCAGTGAGCTGCGCCGTCGCTGGCGCCTGGAAAAGAACGCGGTCAGCCGCGTCTATGGCTGCTTTGTCAACAGCAGCAAAGAGATTGTCTCCGACTTGGATGAGTCCCTCGGGACCATGCCCCAGGAGGAGGCGGAGAAGTACCTGGGGCTTTTGAAAAGGTCTCTGTCCGGGACACTTGGCAAAAACTTGATTGATATTGTATTTTCTACCCAGCAGGTCATGGACAGCCAGGAGCATAAGCTGCTGTCCGCCCTGCGTTCCAGCGGGCTGAAGGATGGACAGGCCAGGGCCGATTTCTATCGTAAGGTCATTGACAGTCTGGACATGGGGGACAGCGGCTATCTTCTCCTGTTGGCCTGCGATTCCTACGATGTCCCCAGACGGGGGAAGGACGATGCCCTCCAGGCGGACTCCTCTGAGGAGGTATTCACCTACATCCTGTGCTGTGTCTGCCCGGTAAAGCTGGGCCGGGCGGAGCTGAACTACTTCCCCGGAGACAACGAGTTCCACTACGCAGCCAGTCAGGTGGTGTCCTCCCCGGAGCTCGGCTTTCTTTTCCCCGCCTTTGACGACCGGACAGCCAACATCTACAACGCCCTGTTCTACTCCCGAAAGGCGGACGAGCTCCACCAGGAGTTCATTGACGCCGTGTTCCACACCGATCCCCCCATGTCCGCCGCCGAGCAGCGAGAGGCGTTCCAAAGCGCCCTGTCCGAGTCTCTGGAGGACGCCTGCAGCATGGAGGTGGTCCGCTCCATCCATGAGCGGCTGACCAGCCAGATCGCCGAGCACAGGGAGAGCAAATCCCCCGATTCTCTCACCGTAACGGCGGAAGAAATCGCTGCCATCCTTCAGGACTGCGGCGTTTCTCAGGAGCGGACCGGCGCGTTCAAGGAGAAATGCGGGGAGCTGTTTGGCAGGGGCGCTGTCCTCAACCCGGCCAACCTGATCAACACCGGGAAGTTTGAGGTCAAGACCTCCCAGGTCACGTTATCCGTCAGCCCGGACCAGAGCTATCTGGTGGAGACACGGGTTATTGACGGCAAAAAATATCTCCTCATCCCCGCCGGAGAGGATGTGGAGATCAATGGCCAGGCTGTGAAGCTTGAAGCATAAGGCAGTAAGCCGCGCGGATGAGATGAATCAGCTTATCCCCTCGACTGGCGCATATATTGAATCAGCGAAGCAGCACCCAATACGGAAATCAGAATCTCCGAAATACCAGCGGCAAAGTCCCAGATCAAGCAGGAGTAGACCGCCCAGAGGACAGTGTTGAGCAAGACGCTGGCCTTAATCAGCGCCACGCTCTTCGCGTAATAGTTCGCGAATGTGATTTCTACTGTCGCTGTGATGGGGAGAAGCCCCAGAGCGCCCCGGTTGTTGACATAGAGTCCCAGCAGGACAACCAGGGCGGAAAACAAATATACATGCCATTTCCGGAAGCGGTTTTTCACCACCAAAACATTCCGCACCAGAGAGACCAGCAGAGTGGACAGCCCGGCCCAGGAGGCGAAAAAAACAGAGGAGACGCAGAAGGTGGCCGTCTCCAGCAGCTGAAACAGATAGATTGTTTTCTGGTTCCGGGCGCAGCTGCTGATCGCCAGAAACACAGAGGCAGCCGCCGAAATACAGTTTCCTATTACAAGACTGAGCACAGCCGCACCTCTTTTCCTTCCCATCATAGCTTGCCCCCGGGGCGTCCGAAAATTCCGGTCACTACAATACGATAATCGCGCTCTTTTGTCAAGCTCCCCTCTTTTCCGGCGGCAGAGCTTTCCCGCCGCGTTCCAGCGGGTGCTCCGACACATGTGGGTAAACACGCAAAAAATCCGAGCCTGTTTTCATGAAGGCCCGGATTTTTCGCATTTATATCCCGATTTTCTCTATGGTATTTTGAGAGGAGGGGAGCATTCTCTTGACAAATTCTGTCCTCCTGCTACAATAGTATTATCTGATACTGTTTTATATGGGATTATTTCAGCGAAACAGAGACAGGAGGGCGAAGGACCATGGCAAAGACTGACAGCGGCCAGCAGACCCGCCGGGAGCAGCTGATGCTCCAAGAGCCTCTGCCCGGCGTCATCACCCGGATGGCAGTTCCCTCAATTCTGAGCTTCCTCATCACCTCTATCTATAACCTGGCCGACACCTATTTTGTCAGCGGGCTGGGAGAGAGCGCCACCGCGGCGGTAAGCGTCAACGCCTCCCTGGACCAGATCATCATGATGGCCGGGTCCATGCTGGCCGTGGGCGCGGCCAGCTATATCTCCCGCCTGCTTGGAGCCCGGGAGAAGGAGAAGGCGGACCAGGTGCTGTCCACCTCCTTTTTTCTGGCCTTCGCCTTCGGCGCGGCGGTCATGGTGCTGGGCACAGCCTTCATGGGCCCCATGGTGCGCCTGCTTGGCGCCACTGACACCTGCGAGCAGTACTCCATCCAGTACGCCACCTATGTACTGCTTGTGGCCCCTTTTATGGCCACCACCTTCGTCATGAACCAGTGCCTCCGGGCAGAGGGCAGCCCCATGCGCTCCATGCTGGGCATGGGCTTCGGCGGCATCCTGAACTGCTTTCTGGACCCCATTTTCATCTTCCGCCTCGGTCTGGGCGTCTCCGGGGCGTCTATGGCCACCGCCATCTCCAAGCTGGTGAGCTTCGCGATCCTGATCTTCCCCTATCTCACCCGGCGCAGCGTCCTCCGCCTGTCCATCCGGTGCTTCCACCCCAGCCGTGACATCATTGTCCAGGTGGTCACTGTGGGCTCCTCCTCCATGTTCCGCTCCGGACTGGCGGTGGTCTCCGCCATTGTGCTCAACAACATCGCCGGAGGCATCTCCGACGCCGTCCTGGCGGGCATCGGGGTGTCCAACAAGATTATGATGTTCCCCTTCGGCATCATCCTGGGCTTCGGGACAGGCTTTCAGCCGGTGGCCGGCTTCAACTGGGGAGCCAGGCGGTATGACCGGGTGCAGGAGAGCTATCGCTTTGCCGCCTGGACGGCCATCATCGGAGCGGCAGTCATGGGGGCGGCCCTGGCCCTGTGCGCCCAGCCCCTCATCGGCCTGTTCGCCAAGGCGGACCACGCCGCCGAAATGCGCCAGATCGGCGCGCTGTGCATCCGCCTCCAGTGCCTGGCCCTCCCCGTCCACGGCTGGGTGGCGGTGGTGAACATGCTGTGCGCCGGCCTGGGCAACGCCAGGGGGGCCCTTCTGTTGTCCACCTCCCGGCAGGGGACCTGTTTCCTGCCCATCGTCTACCCCATGGCCTGGATCTGGGGCGCCGGCGGAGTGGCCGCCGTCCAGGCGGTGGCAGACATCCTGACGCTGATTCTGGCCGTCCCCCTCATCCGCCGGGTGATGGCAAGGGTCCAACAGGCCGCCGGCAGGCAGGAGGTGTGAGATGGAGCAGTCCGTTTTGTCCAGCCTGCTGCGCATCAACCGCCGCCACCGCCGGGCGCTGAGAGGCGTGCTGGCCCCCTATCAGTACGTCGGTGTCATGCACCTGATTGTGCTGTATGTCAACCGCCGCCCCGGAGCCAGCCAGGAGGAGATTACCGCCTTTTATGCCCTGGACAAGGCCAGCGTGGCCCGGGACGCCCGGCGGCTGGAGGACCTGGGACATATAGAGCGCCGGACTGTCCCGGAGGACCGCCGGCAGTACCAGCTTTTCCTCACCCACCGGGGGCAGGAGATGATCCAGGTCATCGACAGTGCCATGGAGCAGTTCCAGAAGCGCCTCTCCGCCGGCCTTGAGCCGGAGGAGTGGCGGCAGCTCACCGCCCTGCTCCAGCGCCTGGAGGAGAACGCCTGCGGCCCATTCCTCTGAGCTGCGTCCCGCCGCCTGCCCAGGCGGGAAGCCGCCCGCGCCTCCTCCGGCTGAGGAAATAAGCACTCTGGACACCTCCTGCGTCCATGTGGTATAATAGCCGCAAAAGGAGGAATGGCTATGAGCAGCTCTGACAACCGTCTGTTTGGCCGTATGCCGGACGGCGCGGCGGTGGAGGAAATCACACTGACCGACGGCCCGATTACCTGTAAGCTTCTCACCTATGGCGGCGCCCTGCGCTCCCTCTCGGTTCCGGACCGGGAGGGGCGGCCGGTGGACATTCTGCTGGGCTTCGACACTCTGGAGGACTACTTCGCCCAGGACAAGTACATGGGGGCCCTCGTCGGCCGGTACGCCAACCGCATCGGCGGAAGCCGGTTTGCTCTGGAGGGACAGGAGTACCCCCTGTATGCCAACGACGGCCCCAACCACCTCCACGGCGGCCTGAAGGGCTTTGACAAGCAGGTCTGGCAAATTCACGCCCAGACCACCTCCTCCGTCACCCTGACCCTGTTCAGCCCGGACGGGCAGGAGGGGTATCCGGGGGCGCTGGATGTCACAGTGACCTATACCCTCCGGCACGGCGGGCTGGAGCTTGACTACCAGGCCCGCAGCACCCGGACCACCCTGTGCAATCTGACCAACCACGCCTATTTCAACCTGTCCGGCCACGGAAGCGGCTCCATCGGGAGACAGCACTTTCAGCTGCCGGCCAGCCGGTACACCCCGGTGAATGACGCCCTGATCCCCACCGGGGCAGTGGAGTCCGTCGCGGGAACGGCCCTGGATTTGAGACAGTCTCAGCCCCTGGGGGAGCGGAGGTACGACCACAACTGGGCTATCGACGGCTGGGACGGGACTCTGCGCCCCACCGCCCGGGTCTGGTCGCCCGATACCGGCATTTCCATGGAGGTCCTGACCACCCTGCCCGGCATCCAGTTCTACACCGGCAATTTCCTGGACGGCTGTCCCCTGGGGAAGGGGGGCGCGCCCTATGCCAGCCACGGGGCCTTCTGCCTGGAGACCCAGTATTTTCCCGACTCGCCCCATCACGAGGGGTTCCCCAGCGCGGTCCTGTCCGCAGGAGATGTGTACAGGAGCAAAACGGTCTACCGCTTTTCAACAGAGGCGCTGAACGGCCCGTCTCAGGCAGGCTGATGCCCTGTCCTCCCTCCCCCACCGTCTAAAAGGGTAAAATTAAAGGTCCACCGGCTCTGCCGGTGGACCTTTATGCTCATGACCGGACGACCGGGGTTCACCCAATCACCTGCCGGGCCACGTCCACGCTCTCCTTGGCGTCCTTGGCGTAGAAGTCGGCCCCAATCTGTCTTGCATACTCAGGGGTAAGCACCGCGCCCCCCACCACCACCTGACAGGGGACCTTCTCCTCCCGAAGGAGACGTATGGTGGCCTCCATGCTGCCCAATGTGGTGGTCATCAGGGCGGACAGCCCCACCAGAGGGGCGGCGTGCTTTTTGGCCGCCTCCACTACGGCGGCGGGCTCCACATCCCTGCCCAGGTCAATCACCGGGTAGCCGTAGTTCTCCAGCAGCACCTTGACGATATTTTTGCCGATGTCGTGGATGTCCCCCTTCACGGTAGCCAGCACCACCGGGGCCTTGGGCTCGCTGTGCCCCCCCGGCTGGGTTGACAGACTTCTCCGGATGACCTCGAAGGCGGCCTGAGCCGCGCCGGCAGCCTGAATCAGCTGGGGCAGAAAGACCTTCCCCGCCTCAAAGTCCGCCCCCACCCTGTCCAGGGCGGGGATGAGGACGCCGTCCACCACCGCCATGCTGTCCATGGTCTCCAGCAGCCTTTCCGCGGCAGGCCCCGCCTCCCCCTTCAGGCCGGCAACCACGATCTGCTCCAGGGTCCGCTCCCCTCCGGGGGCGGCGGTCCGGGCGGCCGGTCCGCCGGCGGTGATAGAAGTGGTCACCGCGGCATTTCCGTAGGCGGCGATATACTCCCGGGCGTCGGCGTCGATGTTCATCAGCAGGTGGTAGCACCGCACCGCCGCCATCATGGCCTCCGCGTTGGGGTTCATGATGGGCAGGTCCAGCCCCATGGTCATGGCCATGGTGAGGAAATTCTGGTTCACCAGGGGCCGGGCGGGCAGGCCGAAGGAGATGTTGGACACCCCCAGCACCGTCTTGAGTCCCAGCTCGGTCTTGACCCGGCGGAGGGCCTCCAGGGTCTGGGAGGCCGCCGCCTGCTCGGCGGACACGGTGAGGGTGAGGCAGTCGATATATACGTCCTCCCTTCGGAGCCCGAAGGACAGGGCCTTGTCTAAGATCCGTCTGGCGATTTCAACCCGGGCCTGAGCGTTTTTGGGAATGCCGTTTTTGTCCAGCGTGAGGCCCAGCACCGCCGCGCCATATTTCTTCACCAGGGGGAGGATGGCGTCCAGGACCTCCTCCTCTCCGTTCACCGAGTTGACAATGGCCTTGCCGCAGTAGACCCGCAGGGCCCTCTCCAGCACCTCGGGGCGGGTGGAGTCCAGCTGGAGGGGGGCGTCGGTCACCCCCTGGAGGGCCTTCACCACCTTGACCATCATGCCGGCCTCGTCAATCTCGGGCAGACCCACGTTCACGTCCAGGATGTCCGCCCCGGCCTGGGTCTGCTCCAGGGCCTGGCCCAGCATATAGTCGATATCCTCCCGGCGCAGGGCCTCCTGCATCCGCTTTTTGCCCGTGGGGTTGACGCGCTCGCCGATGACCCGCACCCGGTCGATGGGCACGGCCTGCACCGGGCTGCACACCGCCGCAGGAATCACGCGGGGAATCTCCCTGATGGTCCTGCCCTCCAGGGCGGCGCACAGCTTGGAGATATACTCCGGCGTGGTGCCGCAGCAGCCGCCGTAGAGCTTCACTCCCAGCTCCGTCAGCTCGGCCATGGCGGCGGCGAACTCGTCCGCTGTGATGTCGTACCCCGCCCCGCCCGGGTCGGGCAGGCCGGCGTTGGGCTTGACGGAGATGGGCAGGGTGGTCCAGCGGGTGAGCTCCTCCACCAGGGCGGGCATCTCACGGGGGCCCAGGGAGCAGTTGATGCCGATGGCGTCCGCCCCCATGCCCTCCAGGGTAAGGGCGGCGCAGGCAGGGGCGTGTCCCAGGAAGGTCCGGCCCCGCTCCTCATAGGTCAGGGAGACCACCACTGGCAGATCGCTGTTCTCCTTCACCGCCAGAAGGGCGGCCCGGCACTCCTGGAGGTCGGTCATGGTCTCGATCATTACCAGATCCGCCCCGGCGGACACCCCCGCCCGGACCTGCTGGGCAAAGATGTCCACCGCCGCCTCAAAGTCCAGGGCTCCGGTGGGCTCCAGAAGCTGGCCGATGGGTCCCAGGTCCAGGGCCGTCAGAGCCCTTCCCGCCGCCGCCTCTCTGGCGATGGCGATGGAGGGAGGGATCACCTCCTCCACTGTCTTTCCGGTGCGGCGCAGCTTCTCCCGGTTTGCCCCGAAGGTGTTGGCGCACAGAATCCGGGTCCCGGCCTCCACATAGGCCCGGTGGATTTCAAGGAGCCAGTCCGGGTGGTCCAGGGCGGCCAGCTCGGGGTGCTCCCCCAGCTTCAGGCCCTTGCCCTGGAGCATGGTGCCCATGCCGCCGTCCAGAATCACAGGGCCGGAGCCCTTTAACAGTTCACGAAATTCCACAGTGTCCCCCCGCCTTTCGGTATTGGCAGCTCCCCTGAGCGGGACAGCTCAGGCAGCTCCGTTTGGTTCGTTCAATCTCCCCCTCAGCCACGCCCAGAACGGCGGTCACCGACTTGCGCGGGGTGAGGAGATGGTTTGCCGTGACGCACAGTCCCACCCGCCGGGGGGCGTCCAGCAGCTCCAGGATGGGCCCCTGGACCTCCAGAGGCAGGTCGCCGTAGCCCGGGCTGTATCGGAAGGGGAAGGAGCCGCCGGGATACTTTTCCTGAAGCTCGGCCTCAATCCGGTCGCA
Organism: Colidextribacter sp. OB.20; assembly: GCF_009911595.1. Lineage (GTDB taxonomy): Bacteria > Bacillota > Clostridia > Oscillospirales > Oscillospiraceae > Lawsonibacter. Next base: position 38,719 of record NZ_QWKG01000027.1, on the reverse strand, counting down.
CACCGCCTCCACAGCGGCGGAGGCACAGCAGTCCAGGGCCAGGGCGCGGCCCATGTCCACCCGCTCCGCCCGGCGGATGAGGGCATCCGCCTCCGCCCCCAGGGTGGCGCAGAAAACTGCCGCCCGGCCGCAGCCCGCCAGATGGGCTTTCAGGTCCTCTCCGGGCAGAAGCAGGCCGTTTTCCAGCCGCACCCCCTCCTCCTCGAAGGAGAGGTCCACCCCCCGCCAGCTCCACCGGGGGCGGATGGCCCCCAGCAGCTCCCGGGCACAGGACTCCACCTGCGCTCTCAGCGGCTCATCCGCCTTTTCAGGGGGGCAGCCCATGTACCGCAGGACCTCGTCGGTGTTCAGTTGGGTGATGGTGATGGGCATGGGGCACCTCCTGTAGGGGGCGGCCTCCGCGCCGCCCCGTGTCAAGATACATCATTGCTGGCGGGGCGGCACAGAGGCCGCCCCCTACATGCATCCCGCCCTACCTCCCCCAAAGGAGAAGCCAGGGAACAACCTTTATAGCAGGATAATCCCCGCCTTTTCGGCGGCCTGGATGTTGGCCTCGTCCCACAGGGAGGATTGGACCTCGCCGATGTGGGCCTTGCCCAGCAGGAGCATGGACACCCGGCTCTGGCCGATGCCGCCGCCCATGGTCAGGGGCAGCTCGCCATTGAGGAGCATCCTGTGGAAGGGCAGCTCCCGCCGCTCCTCACATCCGGCCAGCTTCAGCTGGCGGGCCAGGCTCTCCTCGTCCACCCGGATGCCCATGGAGGACAGCTCGAAGGACCGGCCGCCCACACTGTCCCACATCAGCAAATCGCCGTTCAGGTCCCAGTCGTCGTAGTCGGGAGCCCGGCCATCGTGGGGCTTGCCGGACCTCAGGGCCCCGCCGATGCCCATGAGGAAGGTGGTGGGGTGGTCCTTCACAAAGGCATCCTCCCGCTCCTTGGGTGTCTTGCCGGGGAACAGGTCCTCCAGCTCCTGGGCGGTGACGAAGGCGATATCGGTGGACACCTGGGGCAGGACGTTCAGCTGGGGAAACACCGTTCTCAGGAAGGACTGGGTCTCAAAGAGGGCGTCCACAATGGAACACACCGTCTTTTTCAAATACTCCACATTCCGCTGCTCCCGGGTGATGATCTTTTCCCAGTCCCACTGGTCCACATAGGCGGAGTGGAGGGAGTCCAGCTCCTCGTCCCTGCGGATGGCGTTCATGTTGGTGTACAGCCCCTCGCCCACATGGAACTGATAGCGCTTCAGGGCAAAGCGCTTCCATTTGGCCAGGGAGTGGACCACGGCGGCGTCCCCCTCCACGCCGTTGATGTCGAAGGCCACCGCCCGCTCCAGGCCGTTCAGGTCGTCGTTCAGGCCGGAGGACACCGCCACGAACAGGGGGGCGGACACCCGGTGCAGCCGCAGGGCCCCGGCCAGCTTGTCGGCGAAGAGCCGGTTGCCCAGGTCGATGGCCTTCTGGGTCTCATAGATGGACAGCAAGGGCCTGTACCCCTGAGGTAATCTCATATCTTTCATAATAAAAGCTCCTTCCTCCTCGGATTTTCTCATTATACTCGCTGAGGGATGGAATTGCAATAAAAAACAGGGGCGCAGTCTGTGCGCCCCCGCATTCTTTTTCACGCAACAGAGTACCCGCCCCGGACCAGCAGCTTAACGGTGCCGGAGGCGGTTAAGGTCCGGCCCTCAATGGTGGACATGTACAGGTGATTTTTGGTCAGGGATGCGCCGGCGTTGATTGTCCCTCCGGAGGTCAGGTCGATGAGGGCGGGGTTCCCATCCGCCTGGACGGAGGCGGCGCCCACCCGGAGGAGTACCTCACAGCCCACCTGCAGAGACATGGTCTGTCCGCTGGACATGGTCACCAGAGTGTAGCCAGCGGAAGCGCCTGTGCCGGAGCTCCCGGTCTGACCTGTCTCCCGCTTGTACAGCTCAATCTGCCGGGCAAAGCTCTGCTCCAGCTCCTCCTGGCGCTGGGAAGCCTTTTCCTCCACCTGCTCCACCAGCTGAGGCAGGGCAGTCTCATTGAGGTAGCTCAAAGTGACCAGGGGGTCGGCCTGGCCGCCCCCCGCGGCCAGGGCCGCGACGGTGCCCAGCAGGGCGGCCGACAGGCCCAGCGCACCCAGGCGGATGGTCCAACGCTTGTCCAATTTTTTCATATGTACGCTCCTTCTTCATACAGGGGCGGCGCGGAGGCCGCCCCCTGCGGTTATACCATCGTCTCTGGGTGGAGGCCGAAGCTCACCGCAATCGCGGCGTCCACCTTTTTCATCACGCCGTCATCCAGGCGGCCCATCTTCTCCCGCAGGCGGCGCTTATCCAAGGTGCGCACCTGCTCCAGCAGGATGACCGACTCCTTGGGCAGGCCGCAGCTGAGAGGCGCCACCGAGATGTGGGTGGGCAGCCGGGCCTTTCCGGTCTGGGAGGTGATGGCCGCGGCGATGACGGTGGGGCTGTGCCGGTTTCCGGTATCGTTCTGAACGATGAGAACCGGGCGCACGCCCCCCTGCTCGCTGCCCACCACAGGGCTTAAATCGGCGTAGAAAATATCGCCTCGTTTTACGCTGTTATCCAAGTACACTCACACTCCGCTGGAAGATAGCACCGCGTTACAGCCGGGGCTTATGTAACGCTGTACTATGATTCTCCCACGGGGCGGCGGGCTTTATACCTCACCTGGAAAGAGAATTTGAGCCGTCAAATGAACAGATCGTCCCCGGCCCACTCCGGAACGCCCGCCGCGCCCTTCCTACCCCTGCGCTCCGGTTCATCCTATGCGGAGACGGGCAGGCGGGTCACGGCAGGGGACAGGCGGTGTGAGGACATGTCCAACGGTTTTTCAGAGGATTTTCAGGAAATCACAGTCCCGCCCTCCAAATAGATGCGGGGAATCCGGGGAGTGAGCTGGCACAATAATTCATAGGGGATGGTGCCCGCCAGCTTTGCCGCCCGCTGCGTCAGCTTCGGCCCGTAGACAACAGCCGCCTCGCCGGGCTGTACATTCTCCAGGCCGGTGACGTCCACCATACACATGTCCATACAGACGCGGCCTACAATGGGGCAGGGAATGCCGCGAATCAGCATGTCCATCTGATTGGACAACACCCGGGGATAGCCGTCGCCGTAGCCCATGGGCAGGACGGCGATTTTGGAGTCCCGCTCCAGGGTGGCGGTGCAGCCGTAGCTGATCTTCGCCCCAGCGGGCAGCGCCCGGACAGCGGCGATCCGGCTTTTCACTGTCATCACCGGCTTTAAGCCCGGGTCCTTCACAGACGGGTCGGGTACATAGCCGTACAGGGCGATGCCGGGGCGGACCATGTTTAAACTCATCCAAGGGTAGTTTAACACGGCGGCGCTGGCGGCGCAATGGCAAATTTTAAACTCCCGACCAGCCCTCCGCAGGGCCTCGATCACGTCTCCAAATTTTCGATTCTGAGCGCGGGTATATTCCCAGCTCCCGTCGGCGTCGGAGAAGTGGGTAAAGACGCCCTCCGCCTCCAGGCCGGGCAGGGCACACAGGGCCGCAATCTCTCGGGTGGAGTCAGCCTCCCACCCCTCTGTCCACACAAAGCCCAGCCGGCCCATACCGGTGTCCACCTTCACGTGAATTTTCAGCGTCTTTCCGGCGGCCACGGCGGCAACGGACAGGGCCTTGCCCGTCTCCAGGTCGCCCACCGTCTGGGTGACGTCGTACTCCAGCAGCTCGCCGGCCAGCTCAGGGGACGTCTGGCCCAGACACAGGATGGGGATGACAATGCCCGCCTCCCGCAGCTCCACGGCCTCGTCCAGACAGGCCACCGCCAGCATGTCGACCCCCAGCGCCTCCAGCTTTTTTGCGATGGGAATCGCACCGTGGCCGTAGGCGTTGGCCTTCACCAAACCTAAAAATTTGGAATCAGGCGCCATTCCCCGCAGGAGCCGGTAGTTGTGGGCCAGGGCGTCCAGGTCGATCTCTGCCCAGGTGCGGACTGTTCTTCTGTCTGTCATGGGTATCCCTCTTTTGTTTGGAAATCAAATATTCAAACGGCGCGCCGAGGTCGTCGCACCCTACACGCGGGCGGACAATGTCCGCCCCTACAGATCATCCGGCGGTAAAATCGGAAAATTCGCACAAAATCACCCGGAAGCCGTCTACCGATATCTCGCCCTTAATCAGGGCGTGGGTGGCGGTGTCGAACCACAGGGCGTACTCCGTGCCTGTGCCCGGGCTTCCGGAGGGGTCGCCGCAGTCCACCCGAAGGAGGGCTCCCTCCTCCTCCAGGGCGCAGGCGGTGATGTAGCCCGACCGGGCCGCCTCCAGCAGGGCGGGCAGGGCGGAGACGGGGGTGAGCCCGCTGCCGTCCAGCGGTCCGGTCTCCACCGACAGGCCGTCAAACTCCAGCCGGCTGTCCTCCCCGGTGATCCGGGCGGTGAGACCCGCCACCGTCTCGGGGGCGGACAGGGTGAGGACGGTCTCCTCCCCGTTTACCGCCACGGCCATCTCATACTCATACACCCGCTGGCCGTAGTCGGCGGTCACAGCCGCCTGGGCGGCGCAGGCGTCCAGGGCCAGATACTCCCCCCGGACGGTCAAGGCCAGCTCCTCCGCTTCGTCTCCTCCCGCTTTGCCGCACCCGGCCAGCAGGAGGGCTGTCATTAGTACGCAAAGCAGACGTTTGCGCACGGTGATACCTCCAATTTGGTTGTAAAATCTGCCTGTAGGGGCGGATATTATCCGCCCGTCGTGATCTGGCAGGTTTCATTAAGATGCGGGCGCTAATAGCCGCCCCTACAATTCCTCCGTCCACTGCCGCAGGACCTCGGGCAGGGCCTCAATAAGGTCGGAGGGCAGCATGGCGTACTCCCCCAATTTCCGGGCACACAGGTCCCCGGCCAGGCCGTGGAAGCAGACGGCGGCTGTCACCAGCTCCGGGGTGTTGTCCCCCTCCCGGCGCTCTCTGCGCAGATGCTTCTGACCCAGCAGGGCGGCAATCATCCCGGCCAGCACGTCCCCGGAGCCCCCCTTGGCCATGCCGGGGTTTCCGGTGGCGTTGATGCAGGCGGAGCCGTCCAGGGCGGCGGTGACGGTGCCCCGTCCCTTGAGGACCAGCACACAGCCGTGCTCCCGGGCAAAGTCCCGGGCGGCGGTGGGGCGGTCCCGGACGGGTAGAGCGCACCCCGTCAGCCGGGCAAACTCCCCCTCGTGGGGAGTGAGGACGGTGAGCGTGGTCCGCCTGTCCAGTACATCTATATGCCCACACAGCGCGTTTATGCCATCGGCGTCCAGCACCACGGGGATGTCCAGGTCGGACAGCAGGCGCAGGACAAGCTGTTCCGTCTCGGTCGCCCGCCCCAGCCCGGGGCCGATGAGGGCCGCGTCACAGCCCCTGGCCTTCTCCAGGATGGCGCTGTAGTCCTCCGGCAGGGGGAAGGGCATGGCCTCGTCGCATTTCACGGCCATGATGGGGTAGATTTCCCTGGGAACCCCTAAGTACACCAGCCCCGCCCCGGTGCGCAGGGCAGCCCGTGCCGCCAGAACCGGCGCGCCGGTATAGCCCTCGGAGCCCGCCAGGATGAACAGCTTGCCAAAGTCCCCCTTGTGGGCGTTCCGGGGGCGGAGGGGGAGCTGGCTGTCGGGCTGGTGCATGACCTCCAGCCGGGGCAGCTCCCGGAACATCTGGTACTCCAGATCGTGGGGGATGCCGATGTACACGATGCGGACCTCCCCGGCCCGCTCCGCCCCCGGCCCGGAGTACAGCCCCGGCTTGCCCCGGGTGAAGGTAACGGTCACCTTGGCCCGGACCGCCTCCCCCAGCACCTCTCCGGTGTCGGCGTTCACCCCGGAGGGGACGTCACAGGAGACCACCGGGCAGCCTAACTGGCTCTGCATCTGCAAAACGGCAGTGCGGAACACCCCCTCCACCGGCCGGGTCAGGCCGATGCCGAAGAGGGCGTCCACCATCGCGTCGCAGGTGGAGATCCACATCAGCAGCTTCTGCTGCTCAAAGGTCATGGTGGCCTCCAGCGTCTCCCGGCTGGTCATGTCTACGGAGAAGTCCTCCAGACAGCCCCCGGCAGCGATGAGCTTGTCCTCCATAGCTTTCTCGTCTGGGGTCATTTTGGCCCGGTCGCCCACAAAGAAGGCCCGGACCTGACAGTTTCCCATCCCCATCAGCAGACGGGCGGCGGCCACGCCGTCCCCGCCGTTGTTGCCCGGGCCGCAGAACACCGCGATCCGGGGGGTGGGGTCGTCGTTCTTGGACTCCACAATGGCCCGGAGCTCGTCCATCTGGGCCTGTTCCTCACTGGTGGGAGGGGGAGCGCCCTTTTTGTTCGTAACAATCACAACGCTCTGGCCGTGGCCGATGGGACCAAACTCGTCCTCCGGCGGATTTAGCAGCTCCCACACCGCCTGGGTCACGGCGTGAGCGGCGTTCTCCATCAGGTCCAGGGAGGACACTCCCCGCTCCTCAATGGCCCGGCGGTCCAGCTCCTTCATTTGTGCGGCGGTGGCAAGTGGCAGCATAGGACACCTCCTCAGGATTGTTGTATAGGGCGCGCCGTTTCTGGCAGGCGGCAGGCCGAGGTCGTCCCGCCCTACAGCGGGCGGATATCATCCGCCCCTACATCATTTCAAAAACCCGTTGACGATCTGCTCCTCGGCCTCCTTCTCGGTAAGGCCCAGGGTCATGAGCTTGGTGAGCTGCTCCCCGGCGATCTTGCCGATGGCCGCCTCGTGAATCAGCTGGGCATCCAGACAGTTGGCGGTGACCTCGGGAATGGCGGACACCACCCCCTCGTCCATGATGATGGCGTCGCACTCGGAGTGGCCGTAGCAGGCGGCGTTGCCGTTGATCCGGGCCAGGAAAATCTGTTTGGACTGGTCCCGGGCCACCGACCGGGAGATCACATTGGTGTGGCAGCCCTCGCCGTCCAGGTCCACGGTAAAGTCGGACTTGGCCAGCTGCCTGCCGTGGGTCATCACCTTCTCCTTGATAATCAGGGTGGACCTGGGGCCCAGCCTGGCGGTGGTGGTGCGGACGGTGGAGTCCACCCCCTTGATCTGGGTGGTCTCCATCTCCATGTAGCCCCCCTCGTCCAGCTCCACCACGGTGGTGGGGTTCATGATGTTCTCGCCGGCGCCGTCCCCCTCGCCGTAGTGCTTCTCCACATAGCGCACCCGGGCATTTTTGCCCACGTGGAAGGTGTGGATGCCCGAATGCTCCGAGGTCTGCACCCCGCAGTTGTGGATGCCGCAGCCGGCTACAATGGTGACGTCACTGTCCTCGCCGATGAAAAAATCGTTGTACACCATGTCCTTCAGGCCGCTCATGCTGAGGACCACCGGGATGTGGACCGACTCGTTCTTCGTGCCCGGCTTGATGATGATGTCGATGCCGTCCTTATCGGTCTTGGTGACGATGTCGATGTTGGCGGTGGTGTTCCGGCCCGCCTTCTGGCCGTTGGCCCGGATGTTGTAGGCCCCCTCCGGGACCTCGTGGAGCCCGGCCACCTGCTCCAGCAGGCTCTTTTGGATCGCGTCCATATATATTCCTCCTTAGGGATGTATCTGTAGGGGGCGGCCTCTGCGCCGCCCCATGTTAAAGATTTTCCATACCGGCGGGGCGGCACAGAGGCCGCCCCCTACAAAATATTCACCGCACCTTATCCGCCAGGGCGCCGCACACCCCGGGGGCGCCCCCCAGCAGGGTGGGCAGCACGTCCTTCCGGGGGCCGTCGTTGATGACCTGACCCTCGGCCAGGACGACGACGCGGTCGGCGATGTTGAGAATCCGCTCCTGGTGGGAGATGATGAGGATGGAGCCGTTGATCTTCTTGTGCAGCTGCTCAAAGACCTGGATCAGATTGGTGAAGGACCACAGGTCGATACCCGCCTCGGGCTCATCAAAGACGGACAGGCTTGTCCCCCGGGCCATAATGGTGGCGATCTCGATGCGCTTCAGCTCGCCGCCGGACAGGGAGGCATCCACCTCCCGGTCGATATAGTCCTTGGCGCACAGGCCCACCTCTGACAGGTAGCCGCAGGCCTCGGACACACCAATGTCCTTTCCGCTGGCCAGGGTAATCAGGTCCTTCACCGTCAGCCCCTTGAAGCGCACCGGCTGTTGAAAGGCAAAGCTGATGCCCTTCCGGGCCCGGTCAGTGATGGACAGCCCGGTAATGTCCTCTCCGTTGAAGAGGATTTTCCCCTGGGTTGGGGTGTAGATGCCGGCGATCACCTTGGCCAGCGTGGACTTGCCGCCGCCGTTGGGGCCGGTGATGGCCACAAAGCGCTCGCTGATGGTCAAATTGATGTCGTGCAGGATGTCCTTGTCGCCGCCGTCCTGCGCCACATTATAGCTGATATGCTGTAATTCCAGCATGAGATGTCCCTCCCTGTCTGTTTTTCTCCATTGTAGCATAGAGTACCGATTTTGTCCAGATTATTTTCCCAGCTTCCCGCTGGGTTTAGAAGACCATTCATTTTCCGAAATTATACCCCTTTTCCTCTTGCATTACAAGGCAATTTGTGTTATAAATACGGGTAGCTCAAATGTGTTGAACGGGAAAATAGGGATTTTCCTCTCCCAGAGAGGACGGGCCGCCGGCTGAAAGCCCGTCTGAGACGGCATCCCTTGGTTCGCCCGGGAGCGGCCCCCGAGAGGGGGACGGTTTCTCCGCCGTTACCGGAGGTTGAGTGCGCGCAGTCTGCGCGAATGCGGGTGGTACCGCGGAGGGCTTGCCTTTCGTCCCCAGTTCTGGGGAGGAAGGGCGTTTTTCTTTACTGAGGGGGTTTTTATGGAACAGAAGCAGGAGGTATGTCCCCACTGCGGCGGAACAAAGCTGGTGGCGGGCGTCCAGCAGCAGCAGGGCAGGGTGTGGCCCTACCCGGCAAGGGGGCTGAATTTGGGGCAGGAGCTCATCCACATCATCTGCAAAAGCTGCGGAACGGTGGTCCGCTCCTATGTTGACTATCCGGAAGATTTAAAAGATTTTAAATAAGGAGTTTTACCGATGAAAGAACAGTTAGCGAAAATCGAACGCGAGGCGCTGGAGGCCATCACCGGCGCGGCAGACCCCGCCGCCCTGGACGAGCTGCGGGTCAAGTACCTGGGCAAAAAGGGAGAGCTCACCGCGGTTTTGAAGCAGATGGGCAGGCTGTCCGCCGAGGAGCGGCCCGCTATGGGGGCTCTGGCCAACGAGGTCCGGTCCGTTCTGGAGGAGACCATTGAGCTCACCGCCCAGAAGCTGGCCGCTGCCGCCCTGGAGGAGCGGCTCAAGGCGGAGGCCCTGGACGTCACCGTTCCGGGCAAGCCCGTCAAGCTGGGCCGCAAGCACCCCATGTACAGCGCCCTGGACGAGATCAAGGACATCTTTGTGGGTATGGGCTTCACCGTTCTGGACGGCCCCGAGGTGGAGCTGGCCGAGCTGAACTTCGACCGGCTCAACGCCGAGGAGGGCCACCCCTCCCGGGACTGGTCGGACACCTTTTACTTCGATGAGGACAGCCGGGTGATGCTCCGCTCCCAGACCTCCCCCATGCAGGTGCGGGCCATGGACGCCATGCCCCTGCCCATCCGCATCATCGCCCCCGGCCGGGTGTACCGCAAGGACGAGGTGGACGCCACCCACTCCCCCATGTTCCACCAGGTGGAGGGGATGGTCATCGACAAGAACGTCACCATGGCCGACCTGAAGGGCACCCTCAACCTGCTGGCCGAGGAGCTCTTCGGCAAGGGGACCGTCACCCGGTTCCGCCCCCACCACTTCCCCTTTACCGAGCCCTCCTGCGAGATGGACGTGCAGTGCCACAAGTGCGGCGGCGCGGGCTGTCCCACCTGCAAGGGTGAGGGCTGGATTGAGCTGCTGGGCGCGGGGATGATCCACCCCAATGTGCTGCGCATGGCCAACATCGACCCCGAGGAGTGGTCGGGCTGGGCCTTCGGCATGGGTCTGGAGCGCACCGCCATGCGCCGGTTTAAAATCGCCGACCTGCGGCTGATCTTTGAGAACGATGTGAGATTTTTGGAGCAGTTTTGATGGAGGAACGGCACATGGCAGACTACGTTCAGGTTTTTCCCCTTGGGGAACGTATAGAGGTTCTTTTAAGCGCCGAGCATGAGAAGATCCTTGCCCTCGGCGAGAAGATGAACGCCGCTTGTGAGGACGCCTATATGAACGGCTACAACTGGGAGGCCCTTTTTCGGTATTATCTGGAACAGAATGATCCAGACATCCTGACGGACATGAAGACGGACCCGGAGGCGGGGATGTATGTGGCCTATTGGCCTCTGACAGAAGAAAACGAAGCCAGGGCAAAACGCTTCCAGGACATCATCCGCGCCCTGGCGGAAGACGAAGAAGCCCTCTGCCGCATGGTCCGGGAACACGGCGGCGAGATTGAGTGGGACTAATAGCCGCCCCTATACGTAGGGCGCGACGACCCCGGCGCGCTGCGTTACGAAGAACGGCGGGCCCAGTGGTCCCGCCCTACACGCACCGTAGGGGCGGATATCATCCGCCCGCAAAAATCGGACTGTCAGCACACGGGCGGATAATATCCGCCCCTACAAACAAAACCTGATACCAAGAGGAGTTTTAAATATGAATCTATCCAGAAAATGGCTCAACGAGTTTGTTGAGATAAACGCCGGCGACCGAGAGTTCGCCGAGGCTATGACCTTATCCGGCTCCAAGGTGGAGCTGACCCACGACATGGGGGAGGAAATTTCCAACGTGGTGGTGGGCCGCATCCTGTCCATGGAACGCCACGAGAACAGCGACCACATGTGGGTGTGTCAGCTGGACGTGGGCAAGGACGAGCCCGTTCAGATCGTGACCGGGGCCTGGAACATCCACGAGGGCGACCTGGTGCCCGTGGCCCTGCACAAGTCCACCCTGCCTGGGGGCAAGAAGATCGAAAAGGGCAAGCTGCGGGGGGTGCTGTCCAACGGGATGCTGTGCTCCCTGAAGGAGCTGGGCCTGGACGAGCGGGATTTCCCCTATGGGGTGATTACCGCCGCCGCCCTCCTCAACGACTACCACCCCATCGACCCGGACAAGCCCTCCATCCCGGCGGATATCAAGCCTGGAGACAAGATGTTCGGTTCGGTGGAGTGTGCAGGGGTGGCAAATGTCTCTCCCTCTGGAGAGGGCAAATGGGAATGCACACTCATCCGCACGGAGGATGACGGACCCTGTGCCACTACTCTGGTAACCGACTGTCAGAATCTCCACAAGTGGGATCTGGTGGCTTACAACACAAAGACGAACACTATTTGTACCCTGGCCGACCTCCGGGCGGAGCAGAAGGAGTTCCCCAACTGCATCCCCGACGGCATCTTCGTCCTCCAGGAGAACTGCAAGCCCGGGGACGACATTAAGACCGTCACCGGCCTGGACAACCACGTGGTGGAGTTTGAGATCACCCCCAACCGGCCCGACTGCCTGTCGGTCATCGGTCTGGCCCGGGAGGCGGCGGCCACCTTCGACAAGCCCTGCCGCTTCCACCAGCCGGAGGTCAAGGGGGGCGGCGAGGGCGTCCTCCCCGAGCTGCTGGACGTGGAGACCCCTGACCCCGAGCTGTGCCCCCGGTACACCGCCCGGATGGTGCGGAACGTGAAGATCGGCCCCTCCCCCAAGTGGATGCGGGAGCGGCTGCGGGCCATGGGGGTCCGGCCCATCAACAACATCGTGGATATCACCAACTATGTCATGCTGGAGTACGGCCAGCCTATGCACGCCTTCGACTACCGCTACGTGAAGGGTGGGAAGATCGTGGTCCGCCGGGCCCAGGACGGGGAGGAGCTCACCACCCTGGACGGCAACGTGCGCAAGCTCACCTCCAACATGCTGGTCATCGCCGACGACACCCGGGCCGTGGGTCTGGCGGGCATTATGGGCGGGCTGAACTCTGAGATTGTGGAGGACACGGTGGACGTGGTCTTTGAGTCGGCCAACTTCGACGGCACCACCATCCGCAAGACCGCCCTGGCCCTGGGGATGCGCACCGAGGCCTCCGCCAAGTTTGAGAAGGGGCTGGACATCCTCAACACCCTCCCCGCCGTCAACCGGGCCTGTGAGCTGGTGGAGCTGCTGGGGGCCGGCGAAGTGCTGGACGGGGTCATCGACATCCTCAACTACGTGCCCCAGCCCACCCTGCTGAAGGTGGAGCCGGACAAGATCAACGCCCTGCTGGGCACCGATGTGTCGGAAAATGTGATGTACACCATCCTCCAGAAGCTGGGCTTTGAGACCACAAAGGAGCGGGGCGTGGTGAAGGTGCCCTCCTGGCGGGGGGACGTGAAGGAGATGGCCGACCTGGCCGAGGAGGTGGCCCGGTTCTACGGCTACAACAACATCCCCACCACCCTCATGCGGGGCCAGACCACCCTGGGGGGCTACTCCGCCGAGCAGCGGCTGGAGCAGAAGCTGGGGGCGGTGTGCCGGTCCTGCGGCTACGACGAGATCATCACCTACTCCTTTATCTCCCCCACCTGGTACGACAAGATCGGCTGGGAGGCCGATGCCCCCTGCCGCCGCTCCTTCAAGATTTTGAACCCCCTGGGGGAGGATACCTCCATCATGCGCACCACCACTTTGCCCTCCATGCTGGACATTCTGGCCCGGAATTACAACTACCGGAACAGGGACGTGCGCCTCTACGAGCTGGGCCGGATTTATCAGCCCGGCGGCGAGGACGGTCTGGCCGACGAGAAGAAGGTGCTCACCCTGGGGGCCTACGGCGAGGGCTTCGACTTCTACGACCTGAAAGGGGCGGTGGAAGCCATCCTGAAAGAAATTCGGGCGGAGGAAGTCTGGTTTGAGGGGTGGCGCATTGGCAACGACGCCTACCACCCCGGCCGCTTTGCCACCGTCTGGGTGGGCAGCGTGGAGGTGGGCCATATGGGCCAGATCCACCCCAATGTGGCCAGGAACTTCGGTGTGGACGCCGAGCTGTACTGTGCCGAGCTCAGCCTTGAGAAGCTGTTCCAGGTCAAGGGTGCCGACCCCGAGTACGTCCCCCTGCCCAAGTTCCCCTCCGTCACCCGGGATATCGCCGTGGTGTGCCGTGAGGCGGTCACCGTGGGGGCGCTGGAGAAGGCCATCCGCAAGGGGGCCAAGGGACTGCTCAAAGAAGCCGCCCTGTTCGATATCTACCGGGGCAAGGGCATCGACGAGGGCATGAAGTCCGTGGCCTTCAACCTGGTTCTCCGGGCGGATGACCGCTCCCTCACCTCCGAGGAGGCCGACGAGGACGTGAAGTCCATCCTGGAGGCCCTGGAGCAGGACTGCGGGGCGAAATTGCGATAAACCGTAAGGGGCGGCCTCCGGCCGCCCCTTCTTTAGAATTTTTTAAGAATCCTGCCCTGTTTTTTGTAAGAAATCTCTGCTATATTGAGAGACGGCGGGCCGGGGCCGTCCCGCCCTACATTTTCTGACGGAGGATTTACCAATGAAACGAACCTTATCCCTGCTGTTGGCTCTGATGCTGCTTCTGCCCGGGTGCGGCAAAAAACAGGACGAGACCACCACACAGCCCTGTGAGGTCATTGCCCGGGTTATGTGGGTCAGCGCACCCGAGGCCTCTGAGGGCAGCGATCTCTTTCGCTGGTATCTCTACGATGGGATGCGCCATCAAGGCTTCGGCCAGGAGGAGGAGTACCACAGCGACGAGGAGATGAACGCCCTCCTCTCCGACTTCTACGGCCTGGAGGACCTGAAATGGTTCGACGCGGCCATCGTCCGCATGGAGGGGGTGCGGGCCTTTGAGCTGGCCGTCCTCTCCGTGCCCGAGGAGGCACAGGACACCGTGGTCAAGGCCTTTCAGGAGTATCTGCTGGACCGTCAGGGGGCTTTTACCGGCTACGAGCCCGAACAGGCCGCCCTGGCAAAAGACGGCAGGGTAATCACCTGCGGCCAGGAGGTGGCCTTGATCGTCTGCGAGAACGCAAAAAACGTTCGGGAGGCCTTTGAGGCGTGCTATGGGGACGGCCGCTTGGCCCAGGGAGTTCCGGATTTTCTTCGCCCGGAGCCGGAAAAGCGCCCCGACGGGCGCTATGTCTACAGCGACCCGGGCAAGGATGACATGACCCTCTTCGACAATACTGCCATTCTGGCCGCCTGGGAGAGCGGGGACAGCTCCTCTCTGTCCAGAGAGGACAAGGCGGTGCTGGAAGCGGCGAAGCAGGTCTTTGAGGAATGCGTCACCCCGGAGATGAGCGACTATCACAAAGAGTACGCCCTGTATACCTGGCTCACAGGGAACGTCACCTATGACCAATCTCACTATGAGAAAAAGGGAGCGCCCCGCACCTCCTATGAACCCTATGGGCCGCTGGTGGAGGGCAAGGGGGTCTGTCTGGGATTTGCCGAAGCCTTCCGGCTGCTGATGGATATGGCGGGCATCGAGTGTATCACCGTCACCGGGGCAGGGTTCCAGAACCGGGAGAACCACGCCTGGAATATGGTGAAGCTGAACGGAGAGTGGTACTGCGCGGACCCAACCTGGGACCTGAACCCCGGGATTGCCACCCGGGACGGGGAAACCTTTATTCAATACAGCTATTTCAACGTCACCAGTCAGTATCTGGCCGACACCGACCACCAGTGGGACTACGACAACACCCCCGAGGCCACCGCAGAGGACGGCGGGCTGCCTTAAACGCACCTCCAAAGCCTCCTTTTCCCCGCAAGGGGGACGCGATAGCCGTAAGTGGCAGAGCCGCTAACGGCTATCCAGTGAAAGGAGGTGGCATCCGCGAAGCGGATGACGGAGGATTGTATTTCGCCGCAGGCGAAATGTGCGGAGCAAACAAGGCCCGTGCAAATCTTGGTTACTTCGTATATTTTGCTTTGCAAAATACAATCCCCACCGCCCTGCGGGCGGAGCCCCTTTCAAAAGGGGCCTTTTTTTGTCCTCAGAAAAATTTCCGTGGGTTTTCCCGATCTGCGGTGTAATATAGAACAGAGAGACAAAAGGAGGTGAGGGCATGGGCGAACAGGAGATCATCCAACTGATCCGGGACCGGGATCACCGGGGCATGGACGAGCTGCTGCTCCACTTCGGACCGCTGATGCGGTATATCATCGCGCCCATCCTGTCCGACGGCCGGGACCGGGAGGAGTGCCTGTCTGAGGCGGCCATGCGGGCCTGGGAGAAGATTGAGCTCTTTAACCCGGAGCAGGGCAGCTGGAAGGGCTGGCTCACCGCCCTCACCCGGAACGCGGCTCTGAACCGGGCCAGGGGCCTGCGCGGCGAGGTGGGGGAGCTGACCGAGGACATCCCCTCCCCCGCACCCATGCCCGAGGAGGCGCTGCTGCGGAAGGAGCGGGCGGAGGAGCTGAAAAAGCTGCTGTACACCCTTTCCTACAAGGACCGGGCTCTGCTCTACCGAAAGTATTACTATATGCAGTCCACCCAGCAGATCGCCCGGGAGCTGGGCACCACCCCCCGGGCGGTGGAGGGCCGGCTGTACCGGCTGAAGCAGCAGCTGAAAAAACGGCTGGGAGGTGAGAACTATGGATGACCGCCGTTTTGACCCGAAATTAGAGGAGTTCGAGCTGGACAGCCTGTTGTCCGAAAGCCTGTCCGCCCCCCCTGACGACGATATTCTGACAGAAATCACCCCCTGGCGGCAGGCCATGAACCGTATCCTCACCGGCCTGGCCCTGACCACCATCCACCTGAATTTCCTCTGGCTGGACTACCTTCTGCCCGCCATCGGCTTTGTCCAGCTCCTGCTGGGCCTGCGGGTCCTGCGCCGGGAAAACGGCTTCTTCAAGACCTGGTGGGCCGTCAACCTGGCCCGGAGCGGCTGGTTCTTCTTCTGCCTGCTGCGCCAGGCTGTCCCTGGCAGTCAGGCCTTTTTTGAGCTGTCCCCCCTCCGAGCGCTGGGCCTCGTCAACATCCTTCTGCCCTTCGTCCAGTTCTTCTGCCTCTGGCAGGGGCTGCGGGCCGTCCAGCGCAAGGCCGGACTGCCCCCCGAGGCGGGCGGGCCGGGGCTTATCATCTGGCAGCTGATTGTGCTGGGCCTGGCCTATATCGGCTACAGCGGTTGGCTGCTGGGCCTGCCCGTCCTGATCGCCTACTTCTGCATCCTCTATCTGCTCTACTGCATCTCCAAGGAGCTGGACGAGGCGGGCTACTCCGTCCAGCCCGCTCCGGTGCGGGTGACGGACCGGGTACTGGTCCGGAGCATCGCGGCGGCACTCATCGCTGGGCTGGCGGTGTGTATCCTGTTCCTCAACCGCCTCCCCATGGACTGGCAGCCGGTGGATTCGGCGGAGCACAGCCAGCTCGCGGAGCTGGAGGCCCAGCTGCTGGCCTTGGGCTTCCCGGAGGAGGTCCTCTCCGACCTGGCTCGGTCGGACATCCTGGCCTGTGAGGGGGCCGTCCGGGTGGTGAGCGACGTGTCCGGCTACCCCCGGGACGACTACCGGGGCGCTCCCGACGAGGTCACTCTGCAAATCACCGGCGTGGCGGTGGAGCTGGCCGGCGAGCGGGAGAAATGGCGCATTTTCCACCACTTTGAGCTGCTGGAGCGCCCCCCTCTCATGGGGACCTATGCCATCCAGCTCTGGCCCGCCTGGCGCAGCTGTCCTGAGGGCTGGGCCCCCTCCGGGGAGGTCACCGGCCGGGTCCTCTATGACCGGGACGGGACCGCTTATCAGTCCACCTACTGGTCCCTGGACAGCCAGACCTTCACCTCCGACAGCATCTTCTTTGGTCCCCAGACCAGCACCGACATCTTTGCCTCCTTCTCCCTGCCCCACGGCGGGGCGCGCCACCGGGGCTATGTCACCTATGAGACGGCGGAGAGCAGGGACGGCTGGATCATCGACTCCTGGTGCAACTTCATCCAGCCCACCGGCTGGCTCCAGTACCCCGTCTTTTCCGCCCAGGAGTGGCGGATGGCGGGCCGCTGGAACTGGGAGGGCCAGCCCTTCCTCTGCTACCAGAGCGCATTGCAGTTCTATCCCCCGACGGTGGACGAGGAGGGCACCTTCGGCGCCTCCAGATAAGAACAGGCCCCCGGCTTGAGGTGTTGCTCAAGCCGGGGGTCTGTCTGCGTCTCTCAAAACGGCACGCCGGGGTCGTCGTGCCCTACACGCCCTCCATCAGCAGGCACATAACCGCCTTCTGGGCGTGGAGGCGGTTCTCCGCCTCGTCGAAGATCTCCTCTGCGTGGGCCTCAAAGACCTCAGCGGTGATCTCCTCCCCCCGGTGGGCGGGGAGGCAGTGCTGCACCATGCAGCCCGGGTTGGTGAGGGCCATCAGCTCCCCGTTGACCTGATACCCGGCAAAGGCCTTCTCCCGGACAGCCTTCTCCTCCTCCATCCCCATGGAGGCCCACACATCGGTAAAGACCACGTCGGCCTTGACGGCGGCGTCTCTGGGGTCCCGGACCAGGGAGAACTGATAGGCGGGGTCGCTCCCGGCGAAGTCCAGCACCTGCCGGTCTGGGTCGTAGCCCTCCGGGCAGGCCACTGAGACCTCCATGCCCATCTTCAGGCCGCCCACAATGAGTGAGTTGGCCATATTGTTGCCGTCGCCGATGTAGCACAGCTTCAGCCCCTCCAGCACCGCCTTGTGCTCCCGGACGGTGAGCAGGTCGGCCAGCACCTGGCAGGGGTGGCAGAAGTCAGTGAGGCCGTTGATGACGGGGATGTCGGCGTACTTGGCCAGGGCCTCCACCTCGTCCTGGCCGAAGGTGCGGATCATGATGCCGTCACAGTAGCGGCTGAGCACCCGGGCGGTGTCCTCCACCGGCTCTCCCCGGCCGATCTGGCTCTCCTTGCCGGAGAGGAACAGGGCGTGGCCCCCCAGCTGGAACATGCCCACCTCGAAGGACACCCTGGTCCGGGTGGAGTTCTTCTCGAAGATCATGGCCAGGGTCTTGCCCTCCAGATACTTCTGGGGGATGCCATGCTTTTTCTCATACTTCAGCTGGTCCGCCCGGTTCAGAATGGCGGTGATCTCCTCGGCGGACAGGTCCAGCAGCTTTAACAGGTCTTTTTTCATGGTCTTTTTACTCCTCATTATCAAATGTAGGGCGCGGCGACCTCGGCGCGCCGTTTGAATGCCTGTAAAGGCGGGCCGCCGGGGTCGTCGGCCCCTACAAATCGCTCTCAGCGCAAGGTCTCCCTCATAATGGCCAGCCCCTTATCCATCTCCTCCTGGGTGATGGTGAGCGGGGGCAGGAAGCGCAGGCCAGGTCCGGCGGTGAGGACGAGCAGGCCGTTGTCGATCAGCCTGGCGGCCAAGGCCGCGTTGGTCCAGCCCTCCCTGACCTCCACGCCGATCATCAGGCCCAGTCCCCGGGTCCCGCCCAGACAGGGCAGAGCCAGCTCCTCCACCTGGGCGCGGAGGTAGTCCCCCTTCTCCCTCACCTGGGTCAAGAGGGAGTCGTCCAGCCGGTCCAGCACGTGGCAGGCGGCGGCGGCGGCCACCGGGTTGCCCCCGAAGGTGGTGCCGTGGGTGCCGGGAGTAAACACGCCCCGGCACTTTTCATTGGCCATCACTCCGCCGAAGGGCAGGCCCCCGGCGATCCCCTTGGCAAAGGAGACGGCGTCGGGCTGAATGCCGTACTGCTGGAAGGCGAATAGGGTGCCGGTACGGCCCACGCCGGTCTGGACCTCGTCGATGAGGAGGAGCCAGTCCCGCTTGGCGCACAGGTCGGCGATTTTCTCCATAAACTCCCGGTCCAGGGGCAGCACGCCCCCCTCCCCCTGGATGAGCTCCACCATCACGGCGCACACGTCGTGTCCCGCCACCGCCTCCACGCTGTCCATGTCGTTGGCGTCAGCGTAGCGGAAGCCCTCGGTGAAGGGGAAGAAGTAGTTGTGGAACTTGTCCTGGCCGGTGGCGGCCAGGGTGGTGATGGTGCGGCCGTGGAAGGAGTTGTGGAGGGTGATGACGGTCCCCCGGCCCTTGCCGTATTTGTCAAAGGACCACTTCCGGGCCAGCTTAATCATGGCCTCGTTGGCCTCCGCCCCGGAGTTGCCAAACATCACGCTGGCCATGCCGGTGCGGGTGCACAGCTTCTCCGCCGTCCTGGCGTAGGGCTCGGTATAAAACAGGTTGGAGATGTGGCCCAGCTTGCCCGCTTGCTCCGTGACGGCCTTCAGCCAGCCCTCGTCCCCGTGGCCCAGGGCGGTGACCCCGATGCCGGCGGTAAAGTCGATGTACTCCCTCCCGTTCACGTCCCAGAGGGTGGCGCCCTTTCCGTGGTCCAGGGCCACCGGGAAGCGGCCATAGGAGTGCATGACATACTGCTCGTCCAGGCTCTTTATCTCTTCAAAGGTCATAAGAAAACCTCCTTGTCTGGGTGTGTAGGGCGGGACGACCTCGGCCCGCCGTCTAAACAGGCTTATCTATCCGGAAAGGCGGCGCGCCGGGTCGTCGCGCCCTACTGTAGGGGCGGACATTGTCCGCCCGCCGGTTTTCCATCCTGTTTCCCGGGCGAATTTTATCCGCCCTACAGGTCAATCCTCGGCCCGCCGTCTAAACAGGCTCATCTATCCGAAAGGGCGGCGCGCCGGGTCGTCGCGCCCTACTGTAGGGGCGGACATTGTCCGCCGGGTCCGATGTGTAGTCACGGGCGGATAATATCCGCCCCTACGGACAAGCCGGTATCAGTTCGTGAGCATGGTCCCGATGCCCGCGTCAGACAGCAGCTCGATGAGGATGGAGTGCTCCACCCGGCCGTCCAGGATGACGGCGGATTTTACGCCGGAGCGGACGCTCTCCACACAGCACTCGATTTTTGGAATCATGCCGCCGGAGATGATCCCCTCCCGCTCCAGGGCGGGGACAGAGGACAGCTGGAGCTCGGGAATCAGGGTGCTCTCATCCTTGGGGTCCCGGAGCAGGCCCCGCACGTCGGTGAGGAGGAGCAGCCGCTCCGCCTCCAGGGCGGTGGCCAGCTTGGCGGCGGCGGTGTCGGCGTTGATGTTGTAGGTCACCTCGGCATCCACCCCCTGGGCCACGGTGGATACCACCGGGATGTAGCCGCAGTTCAGCGCGTCAAAGACGGGGGCGGCGTCAACCTTGACAATCTCCCCCACCAGGCCGTATTTCTCGTCCAGCTGCCTGGCCTGGAACAGGCCCCCGTCCAGGCCGCAGAGCCCCAGGGCCCGGCCTCCCAGGCGGTTCAGCGTTGACACCAGGTCCTTGTTCACCCGGCCGCACAGCACCTGCTGAACCACGTCCATGGTGGCCTCGTCGGTGTACCGCAGGCCGTCCACAAACCGGGACTCAACACCCAGCTTTTTCAGCATCTGGCTGATTTCCGGCCCGCCGCCGTGGACCACCACCACCCGTACGCCCACCAGGGACAGGAGGATGATGTCGGAGATGACGGCCTGGCGCAGCTCCTGAGAGATCATGGCGTTGCCGCCATATTTCACCACCACGGTCTTGCCGGTGTATTTTTGGATATAGGGCAGGGCCTCGGCCAATACCTGGGCCCGGTCAATTTCGTTGAAGGACATTTGGAAACCTCCAGAGTTAGGATGCAGGGGCGCGCATTGCGCGCCCGCGGGCGGACAATGTCCGCCCCTACAAAGGGCATTCTCAGGTCCGGTAATCCCCGTTGATCTTCACATAGTCATAGGTGAGGTCGCAGCCCCAGCACTCGGCGGAGTCGTCTCCCTCGTGGAGGTCCACAGCGATGATAACCTCTTTCTCAGTGAGCACCTTCTTGGCCAGCTCCTCGTCAAAGGCCAGACCGTCCCCCTGCTTGCACACCAGGATGGACCCGGCGGCGGACTCAAAGGAGACGTCCACATGCTCGGGGCGGAAGGGGGCCTTGGAGTAGCCCATGGCGCACAGCACCCGGCCCCAGTTGGCGTCGGCGCCGAACATGGCGGCCTTCACCAGGGCGGAGCCTACCACGGCCTTAGCCAGCCGCTCGGCGGACTCCTCGCTCCTCGCCCCGGTCATCCTGCACGTGACCAGTCGGCTGGCCCCCTCGCCGTCCCCGGCGATGGCCCGGGCCAGATGGCGGCAGACGCAGTCCAGAGCCGCCTTGAATGCCTCATAGCTGTCGTCCTTCCACTCAATGAGCTCGTTGCCCGCCATGCCGTTAGCCAGCACCACGCAGGTGTCGTTGGTGGAGGTGTCCCCGTCCACGGTGACCCGGTTGAAGGTCACCGACGTCACCTCGTGGAGGGCCTCGGAGAGCATCTCGGTGGTGATGGCGCAGTCGGTGGTGACAAAGGCCAGCATAGTGCCCATGTTGGGGTGTATCATGCCGGAGCCCTTGGCGATGGCCCCGATCTTCACCGTTTTGCCCCCCAGCTCAAAGGAGACGGCGAACTCCTTCTTCACCGTGTCGGTGGTCATGATGGCGGTGGCGGCCCCGTCGGAGCCGTCGGCGCTGAGGGCGGCGGCAGCCTTGGGCAGGCCGGTCTGGATGGCCTGGATGTTGATGGTCTGGCCGATCACCCCGGTGGAGCAGACCACAAAGTCCCCCGCCTCCCGGCCGGTGGCCTTGGCGGCGAAGAGGCACATGGCCTCGGCGTTCTCGTGGCTCATGGGACAGCAGGCGTTGGCGTTGCCGCTGTTGGCCACCACGCCCCAGGCCGTGCCGTCCTCCAGGTGGTCCATGGTGACGTAGATGGGGGCCGCCTTCACCCGGTTCATGGTGTATACCCCGGCGGCGGTGCACTCCTTGTCAGACAGGATCAGCGCCAGGTCGTTCTTGGAGGGGCTGCTGCCCTCCTTCACACCGCAGTGGATGCCCGCGGCCTTGAAGCCCTGGGCGGCACACACGCCGCCGGAAATTTCCTTTATCATGGTATCATTCTCCTCGTATTTTGTAGGGCGCGACGACTCGGCGCGCCGTTTCGTTTCGGAGCGGCGTGCCCGGTGGTCACGCCCTACATGCCGGGCGGCCAAAGGCCGCCTGCGGGCGCACAATGTGCGTCCCTACAGATTCAGCCCCTTGGTCTCCTCAAGGCCCAGCATCAGGTTCATGTTCTGCACCGCCGCGCCGGACGCGCCCTTGCCCAGATTGTCAAAGAGAGCGGTAATGGTAAACTGGTTGTCGTTGCCCGTCACAATAATAGACAGCATGTCCTTGCCCCGCCACATGTTGGCATAAATCTTAAAGCCGCTGTCCACGCCGCTCTCCGGGTCGGTGGGGTCACCCTCCACCCGGACGATGCCCTCCTCGCCGGCAGTTGAGAGATAAAATTCTCGTAGCTTGTGCCAGACGGTCTGAAGGGGGGACAGATGGAGCATCTCCGACAGGGCCGGGACATGGTGCAGCTGCGACATATGGAACGAAACGGTGGTCGCCATGCCCTTGTAGTAGTCGTCCACAACCGGCACGAACACCGGCGGGGTGGTCAGCCCGCAGCGCAGCTGCATTTCGGGCAGGTGCTTGTGGTTTTGCAACAGGCCGTAGAGAGCAGGGCTGGAAAAGGCCGGAGGGCGGTGCTCCTGCTCATACTGGGCGATCATCTTTTTCCCGCCGCCGGAATACCCAGTGAGGGAAAAGCAGGTCAGCGCGGCATCGGGAGGCAGCAAGGCCATGCCCACCAGAGGCTTGACAATGCTGACAAACCCAGTGGCGTGACAGCCGGGGTTGGTCACCCGCTTTGCCTCGGCAATCTGCGCACGGTGCAGCCTGGACATCTCCGGGAAGCCGTACACCCAATCGGGATTGATGCGGTGGGCGGTGGAGCAGTCGATCACCCGGGTGTTGTCATTCTCAATGAGGGACACCGCCTCCACGGCGGCCCCGTCGGGCAGGCAGAGAAACACCAGGTCGGCGGCGTTGAGGAGCTTCTTCCGCTCAGCGGTGTCCTTCCGCTTGGCCGGGTCGATGAGGAGCAGTTCGATATCGTCCCGCTCCCCCAGCCGGTCATAAATTTGCAGGCCGGTGGTGCCCTCCTGGCCGTCTATGTAAATTTTGGGTTTTTCCATATCATTCACCTGCTTCCCGGGCTACCAAAACAGCCAGGGCAAATCGCCCTCCAGATTGACCGCCCATTTTGTCTCCGGCGAAAGCCTGCCCGTCTCCAGCATATACAGCACAATCCGGGCCGCTTTTTCCAGTCCCTCCACCCCGCACATCTTCGGCACCGGGGTCTGCCCGCCGATGTCCACCGTGGCGTCCTCCAGGCCGTCGGGGCGGTCCGGGTCACAGGGGGCTGCAGCGCACTGGTCAATGGCGTTGTAAAGAATGGCCGCCCAGCCGCTGCCAAACTCGGCGCTCAGGAAGTAGTCCTCGCCCCAGGGGTCAAAGTTGAGGGTGATATCCCGGACTTTCCCGCCCACAATGGCGGTCTCCAGCTCTTCCGTCATCTTCCGCCTGGTCTCGGGGGAGAGGGCAGCCCAGTTGCCGTCCTCCTCCTCAAACTCCTTCCAGCTCTCCGGTGCTCTGTCCTTCACAAAGCGGACGGCCACAAACTGTATCCGGTCAAATTCCCCTGTAGGAAGGACAAATTGGTCCGCGTCCAGGATTTTGGTCCCATCTTCCAACTTAAACATCCTTCCGGGCCCCCACGAACTCCTCAATCAGGGAAATCTGCTTCTCTACCGACTCTCTGGCCGGACCGCCATAGACCTTCCGGCCGTTGACGCAGGTCTTCAAAGCCAGGGCGTCGTACACGTCGGCGTCGAACAGCTTGGAGATGGCCCGGAAGTCCCGGAGGGTGAGGGTGTCCAGGGTGTCGCCGGTCTTGATGCACTGGTTGACCAGCCGGCCCACAATCATATAGGCCTCCCGGAAGGGCAGGCCCTTCTTCACCAGATAGTCGGCGCAGTCGGTGGCGTTGATGAAGCCGCCCGCCGCCGCCCTGGCCATATTCTTAGGCCGGACGGTGAGGGTGTCCACCATGGCGGCAAAGACGGGCAGGCACAGCTCCACGGTGTCGATGGCGTCGAAGATGGCCTCCTTGTCCTCCTGCATGTCCTTATTATAGGCCAGGGGGAGGGCCTTCATCACGGTGAGCAGGGTCATCAGGCTGCCGTACACCCGGCCCGTCTTGCCCCGGACCAGCTCGGCCACGTCGGGGTTCTTCTTCTGGGGCATGATGGAGGAGCCGGTGGAGTAGGCGTCGTCCAGCTCCACATATTGAAACTCCCAGGAGCACCACAGGATGATCTCCTCAGAGAACCGGGAAAGATGCATCATCAGGATGGACAGGGCGGACAGCAGTTCAATGGCGTAGTCCCGGTCGGCCACCGAGTCCATGGAGTTGTCGGTGGGCTTTTTGAAGCCCAGGGCCTTCGCCGTCTCAAAACGGTCCACCGGGTAGGTGGAGGCGGCCAGGGCGCCGGCCCCCAGGGGGCACTCGTCCAGCCGCTCCAGGCAGTCCTCCAGCCGGGTGATGTCCCGCCTGAACATGTTGGCGTAGGCCATCATATAATGGCCGAAGGTGGTGGGCTGAGCCCGCTGGAGGTGGGTGTAGCCGGGCATGACGGTGTCCAGGTTGGCCCTGGCCTTTTTGACCAGCACCTTCTCCAGCTCCAGCACCCGGGAAATTATGGCGGGGATCTCCTGCTTCACATACAGCCGGGTGTCCACCGCCACCTGGTCATTCCGGGACCGGGCGGTGTGCAGCCGCTTGCCGGCCTCCCCCACCCGCCGGGTGAGCTCGGCCTCGATGTTCATGTGGATATCCTCGTTGTCCAGGGTAAACTCCACGCCGCCGGCCTGGATGTCGCCCAGGATGGCCTTCAGGCCGTCTATAATGGTCTCGGCCTCCTGCTCCTCGATGATGCCGCACTTGCCCAGCATCTGGGCGTGGGCGATGGACCCGGCAATGTCCTGGCTGTACAGCCGGGCGTCAAAGTCGATGGAGGAGTTAAAATCGTTGACAAGGGTGTCGGTCTCCTTCTGGAACCGTCCGGCCCATAGCTTCATAATTTGTTCCCCTTTTCGTTTCTGCGTTCTAAGCCTCCCTTTTTAAGGGAGGGGGACCACCGTGAAGCGGTGGTGGAGGGTTTTCGTATCAGAGAAACCCCCAGTCAGCTTCGCTGACAACCCCCTTTGCGAAGGGGGCCTTTTGTGCGTCCTTTACAGCTTCCCCTGCTCCCGCAGCGCCTGGACCTTGTCGGGCAGGCCCCACAGGTTGATGAAGCCCTGGGAGTCCTTCTGATCGTAGTCGCTCTCCTCGAAGGTCACCAGGTTCTCGGAGTACAGGGTGCAGGGAGAGGTGACGGAGGAGGTGATGATGTTGCCCTTGTAGAGCTTCAGCTTCACCGTGCCGGTGACATACTTCTGGGTATCCAGGGCGAAGGCGGTGAGCGCCTCCCGCAGGGGGGTGAACCACTTGCCGTTGTAGACCAGGTCGGCGAAGTCCACCGCCAGCTTGCTCTTCATGTGCTTGGTGTCCTTGTCCAGGGTAATCATCTCCAGCACCTCGTGGGCCCGGTAGAGGATGGTGCCGCCGGGAGTCTCGTACACGCCCCGGTCCTTCATGCCCACCAGCCGGTTCTCCACGATGTCCAGCAGGCCAATGCCGTTCTTGCCGCCCAAGTCGTTGAGCCTGCGGATAATGTCGCTGGCCTTCATCTTCTCTCCGTCCACGGCCACCGGCCAGCCCTTCTCAAAGTCCAGGGTGACATAGGCCGCCTCGTCGGGGGCCATGGCGGGGGAGACGCCCATCTCCAAAAAGCCGGGCTTGTCATACTGGGGCTCGCTGGCCGGGTCCTCCAGGTCCAGCCCCTCGTGGCTCAGGTGCCACAGGTTCTTGTCCTTGGAGTAGTTGGTTTCCCGGGAAATCTTCAGGGGGACGTTGTGGGCCTCGGCGTAGTCGATCTCCTCGTCCCGGCCCTTGATGGACCACTCCCGCCAGGGGGCAATGATCTTCATCTCGGGAGCAAAGCGCTTGATGGCCAGCTCGAACCGGACCTGATCGTTGCCCTTGCCGGTGCAGCCGTGACAAATGGCGTCAGCCCCCTCCTTCTTGGCGATCTCCACCAGCCGCTTGGCAATAACGGGCCGGGCGAAGGCGGTGCCCAGAAGGTAGTCCTCATACTTGGCCCCCATCATCATGGAGGGGATAATCACCTCGTCCACCATCTCGTCGGTGAGGTCCTCGATATAGAGCTTGGAAGCGCCGGTTTTGATGGCCTTCTCCTCCAGGCCGTCCAGCTCGCTACCCTGGCCCACGTCGGCGGAGACGGCGATAATCTCTGGGTTGTTGTAGTTCTCCTTCAGCCAGGGGATGATAATGGATGTATCCAAACCGCCGGAATACGCCAGCACGACCTTTTTCACATTCGCCATAATTTTTTCCTCCAAATTGCGGCAGAAGGCGCTTTTTTCCGCCTTTGCCCTGATTGTGGAGACAGTCTATCACGGTTTGGCCCGGATTGCAAGGATTTTTTTGCATGACTATACATCTTTGTGCCGAATTTTTCCGTATATTTTCACCAAAAACGAATATTATACTGTATAAAACGGTTATTTATTCATAATCTGCGCCCCAAACAGCCCGCTGGGATTTTTCTCAGGAAAAATCCGTCTGCCTATAGCAAAGTCCAAAAAATTATGCTATAATAGCGGCGCTTCGCTGACAGCCGCCCGGAGAGGCGGCCGGAGCGTAAAAATCACAAGGAAAGGAACGACTTATCATGGATGAGATGCAGAGTTGCCTGAATGTCCTGCGGGACAACGATGTGGATGTGGACAACGCGGTGGACCGGCTTATGGGGAACAACAACCTGTACCTGGAATTTATCAAGCGGCTGCCTGAGGAGCTGAATCTGGCCACCATCCGGGGAGCCCTGGCCCAGCAGGACGCCGACTCCTTCCATTTTCACCTCCATAACCTGAAGGGATTTGCCATCAATCTGGGAATCACCGAGATCGCCGACGCCGCCCAGGCCGGCCTGACCGAGTTCAGGGCCAGCCAATTCCGCAATATCACCAAGCTGGAGGGTCTGCTGGACGAGATTGAGGCCTCCGGTGAAAAGTTTGCTTCCGCTCTGAGCGAGATCGAGGAGATCGAACATGCCGCCGAAGAAGGCGAAAAAACAGAGTAAGGGGGGCATAGAACATGCGCAATTCCCTGCTGATTATCGACGATTCCGAGCTGGATCGTGCGATTTTTAACGAGATCTTCAAAAAAGATTACCGTGTCCTCCGCGCCGCCACCGCCTATGAGGGGCTGGATCAGGTGCGCAAAAACGTCATGGACCTCGCTGTTGTAGTGCTGGACATCTGTCTGCAGCGAGGTCCCAGCGGCTTCTCCGTTCTGGAGCGCATCCATAAGCTGGAGGGCTGCTCCAAAATTCCCGTGATTCTCCTTACCGCCGAGCCGGAGCCCCAATGGGTCTACCGCGGTGTGGAGATGGGCGCTGTGGACTTCCTGGTCAAGCCCCTGGCTCCGATCGCCACCCAAACCCGCATCAAGGCCATCATCGAGCAGCACTGGGGCACAGAGGAGGAGCAGGACGCCGATACGCCTCCCGGAAAGATTTCTCTCCAACAGGCGGAGCTGCTCACCCAGCGGTGGCAGAAAAAATTCCTCAGCTTCTGTCAGAACCACGACACCGCCTTCCCCAGCTATATCCAGCGGCTGCGCATCATCACCAGCGCCCTGTCCAACGCCTACAGCGAGCTCTTCCCCGAGTCCGGCCTGCTGCCCTACGACGCCAAGCTCATCAGCATGGCCGCCGGCTTCGCGGAGGTCGGCCAGCTGGGCCTGCCTGATGAGATTGTGTGGGCCGGCCCCGACCAGCCTGAGCCGGGCCGAACTCAGTTCTTCCTGCACACCAAGCTGGGCGGCGAGTTCTTCAAGGGCGGCCCCGACGAGTGGGAGCCCCTGATGACCTACTGCTCCGAGGTGGCCACATACCACCACAAGAACTACGACGGCACCAGCTTCCCCTCCGGCCTGGCCCGGGACGAGATCCCCCTGTCCGCCCAGCTGGTGCACACCGCCATGGTGTGCAGCGATCTGGCCGACCGATATGAGAACGAGCCCGACGTGTTCAAGATGGTCTACCGGGCCCTCTCCCTCCGGGTGGGCCGCACCCTGTCCCCCAACATGCTCAAGGCGGTGGACGCCTCCCGGAAGCCCCTGGAGAACGTGTTCCGCACCATGCACCTCCAGAAGCGGGTGGAGGACGTGGAGAAGAAGATGCAGGTCCGTGAGGCTCTCACCGTCCGCCAGGACCCCAAAGACCAGCCCGACAAGTCCGCCGGCAAGAACAGTCTCTTTTACAGCAGGCGGAAACGGAGCTGATCCCTCTCATCAAATATCATCAAACGCAAAGCCGGCCGGTATCCTGAGGATACCGGCCGGCTCTTTTATGTCCCCCGCAGCTGGAGCCATCCCAGCACTGCCAGCTGGAGCGCCAACAGCAGGGGAAAGCCCCAGCGAAAATACCAGTGCCTTGTCTTGTGATGAAAGACCCGCATCCCCAGGGTGCCCCCCAGCGCCCCGCCCAGCAGGGCGGGCAGGAACAGCGTTCTCTCCGGAACCCGCCAAGCGCCCCGGCGGGCCCGGCTCTTGTCGGCCCCCATCAGCGCGAAGGCCGCCAGGTTGACCACAAGCAGATACAGCCCCAGCAGCTGCCACAGCTCCCCCGCCATTCGTCTCCCTCCTGACCAAGAAGCTGTACCAATATCCTCAGCGCCCAGCTTCTAAATAAAAATTCTGTCCTATTATAAGAATACCTCATTCAACCGCTTTTTTCAACAAATTTTAAAGCGGAATTTCTATGGGAAAATTTTTAAATAACCTTGCATTACCCTTCCATCATCTGTATAATATGATGCACGGTATTCCAGAAACGACGGAGTATATTACTATTTCTCCCACCTTCCGGGTGCCGTGCAGCAAACGGCGGTCCTGCCAAAGCTGGAGGGCGGAGCGCCGTATATACGACTTGAAAGGAATGATTCCAATGGCCAAGAAATTTTTGTACCTCTTCTCCGAAGGAAACGCCAACATGCGCGACCTGCTGGGCGGCAAGGGCGCCAACCTGGCTGAAATGACCAACATCGGCATGCCCGTCCCCCAGGGCTTCACCATCACCACTGAGGCCTGTACCCAGTACTATGAGGACGGTGAGCAGATCAACAACGAGATCCAGGCCGAGATTATGAACTATATTGACAAGCTGGAGCAGATTACTGGCAAGAAGTTCGGCGATCTGGAGAACCCCCTGCTGGTCTCCGTCCGCTCCGGCGCCCGGGCCTCCATGCCCGGCATGATGGACACCATCCTGAACCTGGGTTTGAACGAGCAGGTGGTGGACGTCATCGCCAAGCAGTCCAACAACCCCCGCTGGGCCTGGGACTGCTACCGGCGCTTCATTCAGATGTACTCCGACGTGGTCATGGAGGTTGGCAAGAAGTACTTCGAGCAGCTCATCGACGCCATGAAGGAGAAGAAGGGCGTCACCCAGGACGTGGAGCTGGACGCCAACGACCTGAAGGAGCTGGCCAGCCAGTTCAAGGCCGAGTACAAGGAGAAGATTGGTGCTGACTTCCCCTCCGATCCCAAGGAGCAGCTCATGGGCGCCATCAAGGCCGTCTTCCGCTCCTGGAACAACCCCCGTGCCATTGTCTACCGCCGGATGAACGACATCCCCGGCTCCTGGGGCACCGCCGTCAACGTGCAGTCCATGGCCTTCGGCAACATGGGCGACGACTGCGGCACCGGCGTGGCCTTCACCCGCAATCCCGCCACCGGCGAAAAGAAGCTGATGGGCGAGTTCCTGACCAACGCCCAGGGCGAGGACGTGGTGGCCGGAGTGCGCACCCCCATGCCCATTCAGGAGATGGCCGAGAAGTTCCCCGAGGCCTTCGCCCAGTTCACCGACGTGTGCGCCAAGCTGGAGGACCACTACCGGGACATGCAGGACATGGAGTTCACCGTGGAGCACGGCAAGCTCTACATGCTCCAGACCCGCAACGGCAAGCGCACCGCCGCCGCCGCTCTGAAAATCGCCTGCGACCTGGTGGATGAGGGCATGATTGACGAGAAGAAGGCCGTGTCCATGATCGACCCCCGCAACCTGGACACCCTGCTCCACCCCCAGTTCGACCCCGCCGCTCTGAAGAAGGCCACCCCCGTGGCCACCGCTCTGCCCGCCTCCCCCGGCGCCGCCTGCGGCAAGATCGTCTTTACCGCTGAGGATGCCAAGGAGTGGGCCGCCCGGGGCGAGAAGGTCTGTCTCGTCCGGCTGGAGACCTCCCCCGAGGACATCGAGGGCATGGTGGCCTCCCAAGGCATCCTCACCGTCCGGGGCGGCATGACCTCTCACGCCGCCGTGGTAGCCCGGGGCATGGGCACCTGCTGCGTGTCCGGCTGCGGCGCCATCAAGATGGACGAGGAGAACAAGAAGTTTGAACTGGACGGCCGCACCTATCACGAGGGCGACTGGATCAGCCTGGACGGCTCCACCGGCAACATCTACGGCGAGGCCATCCCCACCATCGACGCCTCCATCTCCGGCGAGTTCGGGCGCATCATGGCCTGGGCCGACAAGTACCGCCAGATGGGCGTGCGCACCAACGCCGACAATCCCCGTGACACCGCTCAGGCCGTGAAGTTCGGCGCCGAGGGCATCGGCCTGTGCCGCACCGAGCACATGTTCTTCGAGGAGGACCGCATCCCCGCCATCCGGGAGATGATCTGCTCCGACACCGTGGAGCAGCGCGAGAAGGCTCTGGCCAAGCTGGAGCCCATGCAGCAGGGCGACTTCGAGGCCATGTATGAGGCCCTGGAGGGCCGTCCCATGACTGTCCGCTTCCTGGACCCCCCGCTCCACGAGTTCGTCCCCACCGAGGAGGAGGACATCGAGGCCATGGCCAAGGACATGGGCAAGAGCGTGGCCGACATCAAGGCTATCATCGCCGGTCTCCACGAGTTCAACCCCATGATGGGTCACCGCGGCTGCCGCCTGAGCGTCACCTTCCCGGAGATCGCCCGGATGCAGACCCGTGCCGTCATCAAGGCCGCTCTGGCCGTTCAGGCCCGCCATCCCGAGTGGACCATGGTGCCCGAGATTATGATCCCCCTGGTGGGTGAGCTGAAGGAGTTCGCCTATGTGAAGAATATTGTCACCAGCGTGGCCGACGAGCTGATCAAGGCCGCCGGCTCCGACATGAAGTACAAGGTGGGCAACATGATCGAGATTCCCCGGGCCGCCATGTGCGCCGACGACATCGCGCCCCACTCCGACTTCTTCTCCTTCGGCTCCAATGACCTGACCCAGCTGGTGTTCGGCTTCTCCCGTGACGATGCCGGCAAGTTCCTAGACGCTTACTATGAGAAGAAGATCTATGAAAGCGACCCCTTCGCCCGTCTGGACCAGCATGGTGTGGGCCGCCTGATTGCCAACGCCTGCCGCTGGGGCCGCTCCACCAACCCCAATGTCCACCTGGGCATCTGCGGCGAGCACGGCGGCGACCCCTCCTCCGTAATGTTCTGCCACAAGATCGGGCTGGACTACGTGTCCTGCTCCCCCTTCCGGGTGCCCATCGCCCGGCTGGCCGCCGCTCAGGCCGCTATTGAGAATCCCCGGTAAGCAAAATTTACAGCTTTCAGGACCCCGCTCCACTTTGGAGCGGGGCCCCTATTCTGACACCGGAGGTCCCCCATGATCGCAAAAATGAAAGCCCTTGCGGCCACCTACCGGGAACAGCTGGCCTACCTTGTGGTGGGCGTTATCACCACCATCATCAACTACGCCGTCTACCTGTTTTTTACCGACGTTGTCAACATCCACTATATCGCCAGCAACATCATCGCCTGGGTCGCCGCCGTGGCCTTTGCCTACTTCGCTAACGGAAAATGGGTGTACTGCTCCACCTCCCGCCGGAGCGTTAAGGAGGCCTTCTCCTTTGTCCTCTCCCGGCTGTTCTCCCTGGGACTGGAGACGGTGTGTCTGTTTTTGCTGGTCGATCTGCTCCACGTGAATCAGCGAATCGCGAAGCTGCTGATGCAGGTGATGGTGACGGTGGTCAACTATCTCACCGGACTGCTGGTATTCAAGCACAAATAGAGAAAATTCCCGCCGCCCAATGGGCGGCGGGAATTTTCCTCTTACTCCGTGGTGTAGTTGTCGAAATAGCCCTGAATAAAGACCACCGGGGTGCCCTTGTCCCCCGACCCGGAGGTCAGGTCGCACAGGGAGCCGATCAAATCAGTGAGCCGCCGGGGGGTGGTACCCTCCGACACCATCTGGCCCACCAGGTCCCCGTCCTTTTTGTGGATGCGGTCCTTGATGGCGTCCCGCAGGGCCTCGCCGGACAGATGGGCGAAGTCGTTGTCAGCCAAATACTTCAGCTTCAGCTCGTTGGGGGTGCCCTCCAGACCGGCGGTGTAGGCGGGGGAGACCACCGGGTCGGCCAGCTCCCAGATCTTGCCCACCGGGTCCTTGAAGGCCCCATCGCCATAGACCATGACCTCCACATGCTTTCCCGTCTTCTCCAGCAGCCGCCCCTGGATGGCCTCCACCAGCCCCTGGCAGTCCCGGGGGAAGAGCTTCACCTGCTCCTCGGTGGACTTGTTGGAGCCCAGCAGGCCGTACTTCTCGTTGCAGCCGCTGCCGTTGACGGGGGCGTTGAGGATCTCGTCCAGGCCTAAGACCCGCTCCCCGCCGGCGGCCTTGAGCAGACGCTTGGTGCGGGCTCTGGTGTGAATGTCGCAGCACAGCACGTCCTTGGTGTAGGGCAGGATGGCCCGGGGATCGTTGGCGAAGATAATCTCCGCCTCCGCCCCGCAGCCCTCAATCAGCTCCTGATAGTAGGCCACGTAGTCCACACCTGTAAACGGGTGCTTCTCATAGCCGAAGAGCGCCCGGTACTGCTCCAGAGTGAGCACGTCCTTGTAGGGGTCCACCCCCTTCGCGTCCACCGCGTCCAGGCTGACCAGGTGGTTGCCAACCTCGTCGGAGGGGTAGCTGAGCATGAGGACAATCTTCTTCGCGCCCTTGGCGATGCCCCGCAGGCAGATGGCAAAGCGGTTGCGGCTGAGGATGGGGAAGATCACACCGATTGTCCCGCCGCCCAGCTTGGCCTTCACGTCGGCGGCGATATCGTCCACAGAGGCGTAGTTGCCCTGGGCCCGGGCCACAATGGCCTCGGTCATGGCCACGATGTCCCGGTCCCGGAGGGCGAAGCCCTCCGACGCAGCGGCATCCAGCAGGGAAGCGGTGACAATCTCCACCAGATCGTCTCCGCTGCGGATGATGGGGGTGCGAATGCCCCGGGATACTGTACCGACCATACGGCTCATAAAGGAACACTCCTCGTTTTCATATCATCTGCGGAGGAAATCCTCCACAGTGATACATAATACCACGATTTTGGCCGGTTGTAAATATGATTTTGGGCTGTTGCTCCCCCAAAGCCTCCCTTCGCAAAGGGAGGTGGCATTTGCGCAGCAAATGACGGAGGGTTTTCTCAAAAGAAACCCCCACCCGGCTTCGCCGGGAGCCCCCTTGAGAAGGGGGCCTTTTTTCTACTCCACCCCAAAGGAGGCGATGGCGTCCCGCATGTTGCGCCACTGGTCCCGCATTTCCTCCAGCCGGGCCTGCCCCGCAGAGGTTATCCGGTAGTATTTCCGGTCCGGCCCGCCGCCCCCGGGGGCCATATACCAGGAGGTGAGCCCCGACTTCCCCAGCCCCCGGAGGAGGGCGTAGATGGCGCTCTCCTGGGTGTCCGGAAAGGCGGCACGGAGGGGAGTAAGCACCTCATAGCCGTATTTGTCGCCCCCGTCCAGCAGCTGGAGCAGGCACAGCTCCAGCAAATCCTTCTTCAGCACAGGGCCACCCCCGTTCCGATCAGGCCCGCAGCCCCGATGGGGATCAGGCGGGCAAACAGGTAGGACTGGGCGGAACTGCGAACAGCATATCCTATGTCTATACTTCTACAGAAAAAAATTATAAAGCCACATACTGCCGCCACCGTAACGGCCAGCGTGTATAGGGCCAGCCACCTGCGATCATAGCACTTGGCTAATATCAGCCCAGCCAAAGCAATCAGAGCGCATATCATTCCGCCATTGATAATCAGCTCCCGCTGCAAGATGACCTGCCAGGGGATGATGAGGGGATATCTCTCCACATAACTATCCAAAAAGCTCGAATCAAATACATACCAGTTCCATGCCATTGTTCCCGCGCCAAAAGCCAGCACCACAACCAGAGCCAGCACCAGTCGCTTGGACAGTGGCCCATTTTTCTGTCCGTACCGCCGGAACCAGTACAGGGACAGCGCCAGCCCCACCGCCATCACCCACACAGGATACCACCACTGGTCAGCAAAGCTGAAGTAGAAACTGCTATGACCCATCCAGGCCCACTTGGCCAGCAGGAACAGGCCGAAGGCCAATACAGCGAAGATTTTCAGCCACTGGCGGTATGCTTTCACATCGGTGAGCAGGTGGGCCGCCTGGACAGGCTCGCCCAGCTCCTCCACCAGCTTGCTCTCGTCCCGCTCCTCCTGAAAAATCAGCTCACGATAGTCGGAGATGGCCTCCTCCGACTCCTGGGGCATCAGCCGCCACCGCACCGCCCGGCTGAATTTTTTCAAGTACTGCTCACGAGTCAGGGGCCTGGCCTTCTTTGCTCGCATCATCTCGCCTTCCTCCTTTATACTAAAAAAATCTCAGTACTATAAAATATATACTACTGTTAGAATTATAATATACTGCCCTGCAGGTCTTGTCAAGAGAAATTTTTGACGGACAGGAATTTTTATGGTATGCTGAACAAAAGCCTCCCTTCGCAAGGGAGGTGGCATTTGCGCAGCAAATGACGGAGGGTTTTCTCAAGAAAAACCCCCACCCGGCTTCGCCGGGAGCCCCCTTGAGATGGGGGCCTTAGGGAGGTAGCCTATGGACATCCAATCGCTTGTAAACGCTCAGAGAGCGCACTTTCAAACCGGGGCCACTCTGCCTCTGTCCGCCCGCCGGACAGCCCTCAAAAGGCTGCGGGAGGCCATCCGCGCCCATGAGGAGGACATCGCCGCCGCCCTGCGCGCCGACCTGAACAAGTCCCCCACCGAGAGCTGGATGTGTGAGGTGGGCCTCACCCTGTCGGAGCTGTCCTTCGTGGAAAAGCGGCTTGCCCGCTGGATAGCCGACCGGGACCACCTCACCCCTCTGGCCCAGTTTCCCGCCCGGAGCTTTACTGTTCAAGAGCCCTACGGCGTGGTTCTCATCATGTCCCCCTGGAACTACCCCTTCCTGCTCACCATGGAGCCCCTCATTGGGGCCATCGCGGCGGGCAACTGCTGTGTGGTAAAGCCCTCGGCCTACTCCCCCGCCGCCTCGGCAGTGATTCGGGACATTCTTGCGGACTGCTTCCCCCCGGAGCTGGTGGCCGTAGTGGAGGGGGGCAGGGAGGCGAACCAGGCCCTCCTGGACCAGAAGTTCGACTATATCTTCTTCACCGGCGGGGTGGAGGTGGGGAAGGAGGTCATGGCGAAAGCGGCCCGGCACCTCACCCCGGTAACCCTGGAGCTGGGGGGCAAGAGC
Organism: Colidextribacter sp. OB.20; assembly: GCF_009911595.1. Classification (GTDB taxonomy): domain Bacteria; phylum Bacillota; class Clostridia; order Oscillospirales; family Oscillospiraceae; genus Lawsonibacter. The sequence continues at coordinate 3,274 of NZ_QWKG01000027.1, read as the reverse complement.
CCCTGCGTTGTGGACGCCACCGCCAGGCTGGACCTGGCCGCCAGACGGATTGTCTTCGGCAAGCTGCTCAACTGCGGCCAGACCTGCGTGGCCCCTGACTACCTGCTGATAGACCGCCGGGTTAAGGACCGCTTTCTCGCCCATCTGCGGAAAGAGATTGCCCTCCAGTACGGCGCCAATCCCCTGGACAACTGGGGGTACGTCCGCATGGTGAATCGGGAGCACTTCAACCGGGTAATGGGCCTCATCGACCCGGAGAAGGTGGTTTTCGGCGGCAGGGGCGACCCGGACACCCTGAAAATCCAGCCCACCGTGCTGGACAATGTCTCTCCTGACGACCCGGTGATGCGGGAGGAAATCTTCGGGCCGGTCCTGCCCGTCCTGCCCTTTGAGAATATCCGGGAGGCGCTGGACTTCGTCAACGCCCGTCCCCGCCCCCTGGCTCTCTACCTGTTCTCCCGGGATCTGCGGGTCCAGCGGCTCTTTCTCCGCCGGGCCTCCTTCGGGGGCGGCTGCGTCAACGACACCGTCATCCACCTTGCCACCAGCCGTCTCCCCTTCGGCGGTGTGGGGAACAGCGGTATGGGCAGCTATCACGGCCGGGACAGCTTCGACACCTTCTCCCACCGGAAGAGCGTTGTTCAAAAATCCACCCTGCTGGACCTGCCTGTCCGATACGCTCCCTACAGCCCGATTAAGGACAGGCTGCTGCGGCTGTTTCTGGGATAAAAAATTGTCCCGCCTGCTGCCAGGCGGGACAATTTTCACTCTCTTCCGTGCCGGGGATGTCTGGCCACCATAACAGCGGCCTCGCTAATGGCTGCTACTACATCGGCCCGGGACTGGAGCTCATAGCTTTTCAGCTTCACCATCAGCCGGCCCTGCCGGGTGGCCACATAGTGGGGCCCCAGGTGATTCAAGGCGTAAGCGGCAACGTCCGACTTGCAGGCGTCGCAGGAGCAGCCGCCCTCCGCCGCCATCACGGTCTCCAAATTCTGTAAGACGATGTCCTCCATCAGGTTTCTGTATTCCAGGGCCATTTTGATTTTCCTCCATTCTCTGTCTCTGCCGAGACTCCTTGTTCCCATTATATTTCTTTCTTCCCAAAATTACAATCCCAATTTTTGCTTTTCTGCATTATACTGACCGCATTCCATGGAGGTATTTTTTATGGAACAGATACGCTTCGCTGACGCCTGTGATGAGAGACAATTCCGGGATATGTCCCTCCTCCACGCCCTGGGCTGGCGGACCGCATACCAAGACAGCATCCCTGCCGACTTCATGGCCCGGGAAATCACTGACAGCCGCTGGACCCCGGTCTTTCGTCAAAATCATGAGGTGGGCGTCTACCACGGACTCCTGCTGTACGACGGGGAGCAGCCCCTGTGCTGCGCCACCTATGGCCCCGCCCGGGTGGACCAGTCCGCCGGGGACACGGTTTGCAGCTTCAGTTCCCCCGACCTGGCCGCCTGGGGGGAACTGGTTTCCCTCTACGGCCACCCGGATCACTGGGGGCAGGGGTACGGCTCCATGGTGATGGAAGAGGTCCTCCGCCGTCTGCGCGCGGCGGGATACCCCGGATGTTTTCTGTACGTCCTCCGGGAGAACGACCGCGCCCGGCGGTTCTATGAGAAGCACGGCTTTGTCTGGGACGGGCACAGCCTGGAGGTGCCGCTGACTCCGGACACAGTACTCACCGATTTGCGCTATTGCAAAAAGCTTTAATCTGTGCTATCATATCTCTGTTGTGGCCGGCACGACAAAATTTTTTGAACGAGGAACGACTATGAAATACTATTTTGATTCGGAGCTTGCGGGTTAAGCCGGGAGGTTTGCACCCAAAAGCCAACCTCCCAAAAGTATCAAAACTTTTAGGAGGAAATCCCCATGAATCGGGAGAATAAGCGAAAAACATTTAAAAAAGGTTATTACAAGACACATCCATGCCACGACAGCTTCACCTGCAGGGTATGCGGTCGGCCTGTTGTCCCCGAGGCGGCGGGCAGCGCCCACCGGAACCACTGCCCCAACTGCCTGAGCAGCCTGCATGTAGATGAGGAGCCAGGCGACCGGGCCTCCGACTGCGGCGGTATCATGGAGCCCATCGGCGTGTGGGTCCGCAAGGGCGGCGAGTGGGCGGTCATCCACCGCTGCCGCCGGTGCGGCAAGCTGGATTCCAACCGCATCGCCGCTGACGACAACCCCATGAAGCTGATGTCCATCGCCCTGAAACCCCTCACCCTGCCCCCCTTCCCGCTGGAGCGCATCGAGACGCTCACAGCCCTGATGGGTGGCTCGGGCAGCTTGTCTGAATAAGCGAATGTCCCACCTGAATAGGCGGGACATTTTTATTGCAGCTTTCAAATCATTCCGATGATCCCCCGCACCAGGAACAAAAGGAACAAAACGACCGGCATATCCAAAATCAGGTCCTCCCAAAGCCAGTACCGCTCACGCAGTCTGCACAGATCAGGCGGGGTCATCTTCTGCAGCGTCTCCTGGCGTTCCCTGTACCACTCCTTGGTGCGGTGGTGAGGTGTGTCCGGCTTTTCCAGCACTTCCACCCGGACGATTATTTTGCTCCGGGGCAGATAATAGAGACTTAGCGGGCTGTCCAGGAGTCCCGCTATACCCCCGCCGAAGGGAGAGGAAAAGAACACCATTTTTTGCGGCCCCACCTCTGTGTCCAGAAACAGATATTCCGCCCATAAATGTTTTATACAGTCCCCCAGTTCCCGCCGGACAACCTGTCCTCGAACTGTCTCAGTCCGGCCCTCCAGAAGGTCCCGGACCACATCCCGCTTGGACCACAGCGACACAACTGAGCCCACCGCAAAAAACACGGGCAGAATCCGAAGGAACACAGGCTTTATCAGAATCATCCATGGAATGCTCAACAAAAAGAGCCCCAGGCATCTGTGCAGATAAGCAAAGGCTCCTTTTGCGCTCCGATACAGCTCCCTGCGTGACACTCCGCCGCCCCCTCTCAGCTTAATTGAAAAAAGCGGAACAGTCTCACAACTGTTCCGCTTTGTGTAGGCACTACCTATCTTCCCGGTCCGTCTCCAGACAAGTATTTTCGGCAGAAGCGAGCTTAACTTCCGTGTTCGGAATGGGAACGGGTGGACCCTCGCCCTAATCAGCACCTACTATTTTAATCACCGAAGTGACTAAAAACGATATAAAATTTTAATTGGTGACCCGTACGGGAATCGAACCCATGTTTGCGGCGTGAGAGGCCGCCGTCTTAACCGCTTGACCAACGGGCCTT
>NZ_QWKG01000026.1 GCF_009911595.1 Colidextribacter sp. OB.20 | reverse complement strand
TGGCATTTGCGAAGCAAATGACGGAGGGTTTTCCCAATCGAAACGTATCTGTCTCTGTGGAGAAAACCCCCGTCCCCCGCAGGGAAAAAGACTCCCTTCTCGAAGGGAGGTGGCATTTGCGAAGCAAATGACGGAGAGTTTCCCAATCGAAACGCATCTGTCTCTATGGAGAAAACCCCCAGTCAGCCTACGGCTGACAGCCCCCTTGCGAAGGGGGCCTTTAGGGTGCGGACCTCAGCCTGCCCGCACCCACCTGGCCAGCTCCATCCCCAGGCGGAAGCCGCGGGCGAAGGAGAGAAAGTTGCCGGTGTCCAGGAGGCGGTAGAGGGATTCGGGCATATCTCCCCCTTCCCAAAGGGTCTCAGCTTGTGTATAATAGGCTTGATATTCGGGATCGTGGTCGAAGTCCAGCCGGGACTGGTCGATTTCCTGGATGTAGAGCTCTTTGAGTTTTTCTTTCATGATTGCATCGCCCACGTTATTTAATGATGGGTCCATTATATCACAAACTTTCATAACGTGTCAAGAGAGGAATCAGGAAAAATGAAAATTGTTTTACCCAGCTTTGCAGAGCGGTTACAGCCGCTGAGGAAAGCGAAAAAAGTCACACAGAGACAAATGGCGGAGCTGCTGGACTGTACAGAGCAGCACTATCAGAAAATTGAGTATGGCAAGGTCAATGCTCCCGCCACGACAGTGATTTTCCTGGCCGACTATTTCGGCGTAACGACTGACTACCTGCTGGGGCGGGAGTAGGGGCGCACATCGCGCACCCGCCCTGAGCTGTACCGACCGGATAAAAACGGGCGCACGCTGTGCGCCCCCGCAAAAAAAGAAGGTATCTATGGAACTGTTTGATTTTTTAACCACGACTACCGGGGGCAAATGCCTGCTGACCATGCTGGTGTCTATGATCCCTGTCATCGAGCTGCGGGGGGGACTGCCCTTCGGGGTGGCTCTGGGCCTGCCCTACTACCTGGCCTTTCCGGCGGCGGTGGTGGGCAATCTGATCCCCGCCCCCTTCATCATCGTCTATATCCGCCGGATTTTTGAGCTGATGCGGAAATATCTGCCCAGCCTCAACGGCCTGGTGGACAAGCTGGAGAAAAAGGCCCACCTCAAGGGCCAGAAGGTGCAGAAATATCAGTATTTGGGCCTGTGGCTCTTTGTGGCCATCCCCCTGCCCGGAACGGGGGCCTGGACGGGCTCTCTGGCGGCAGCGTTTTTAGGGATGCGGCTGAAAAAGGCCATGCCCGCCGTGGTGCTGGGGGTGCTCACCGCCGGGTGCATCATGCTGGCCCTGACCCACGTGGGAGTCAACCTGTTCTCCGGGGCGGTGTAGGGTGCGACGACCCCGGCGCGCTGTCCCCGCAGGTTACCTGCACGCCGTTGGGATAAGGAGAAAACGCGGCGGGCCGAGTCGTCCCGTTCTACAAAGTGACCCCTTGCCGCCTCCCTGCATAGAATACCCAGGAGGTGCTGCTGATGAGCGCGTTTTGGGATGTTCTGTGGGCGGTGGCCTGCGTCTGCGGGCTGGCTTTTATAGGCTGGTGGCTGTTCGGGCTGCTGCTGCGCCCCCTGCCGGGACGGGAGGCCAGGGTGGTCCTCCCCGGCCGGGGGGACGGGGAGAAGCTGGAGCAGCAGGTCCGGTCCTTTCTCTGGCTGCGGGGGCTGGGATTGCTGCGGTGCCCCATTGTCATCGCCGACGCGGGGCTTACCCCCGCGGGCTGGGCGCTGGCCTCCCGCCTCACCGCCCGGTGGCCCGAGGTGGTGCTGTGGCCGGCGGAGAATTTGGGGGAGTATGTATCGCGGACATAAAAGGAGGCTTTAGACGAAAGGAGGCGGCGCCCCGTGTCAGACCAAAATCAAGAGCTGCTGGAGGGTACTGTCTCCGCTGTCATATATCAGAACGAGGAGAACGGCTACACCATCCTCAAGCTGGACGTGCGGGGGGAGGAGATCACGGTGGTGGGCCCCATGGCGGGAGTGGCGCCGGGGGAGTACCTGTCTGTTCGGGGCCGGTGGACCCGGCACCCCACCTACGGCCCCCAGCTGAGGGCGGAGGTGGTGGAGCGCCGCCTGCCCCAGGGGCTGAAGGAGATCTTCCACTACCTGTCCTCCGGAGCGGTGAAGGGGGTGGGCAAGGCCACCGCCCGGCTCATCATCGAGGAGTTCGGGGAGGACGCCCTGAACGTCATCGAGAGCGATCCGGAGCAGCTGACGAAAATCAAGGGCATCACCAAAAAGCGGGCCAATCAGATTGGCGAGGTATTCCGCCAGCAAATGGGCTCCCGGCGGCTGATGGAGTTTCTCAGCGAGCACCAGCTCCCTCTGGAGCTGGCCGCCCTCCTTCGCCGGGCCTACGGCGACGTGGCCCTTGAGGTGGTGAGGTCCAACCCCTACCTGCTGGTCAGCGAGGAGTTTGAGGTGGAGTTCTCCCAGGCGGACAAGCTGGCCCTGTCCCTGGGTGTGGGGGCGGAGGACCCCCTGCGGCTGGAGGCGGGTCTGCTCCACGAGCTCAGCCACAACAACCGGAACAACGGTCACACCTTTCTCCCCCGGCGCAAGCTGGTGGAGGCCACCAGCGCCCTGCTGAGCATCTCCGGCGAGCTGCTGGAGGACAGTCTGGAGGCCCTGCTCCGCCGGGGAGAGGCGGAGTGTGAGCAGGTGGCGGGTCAGGAGGCGGTGTATCTCCCCGCCCTCTACGAGGCGGAGACCTACATCGCCGGGCGGCTGACTGAGATGAGCCGGGCCGAGCTGCTGCCCCCGGAGGGGCTGGACAAGCTCATCCGCCGCATTGAGCGGGAGCAGCATATCTCCTATGCCCCCCAGCAAAGAGAGGCGGTGGAGCTGGCCGCCGGGCGGCAGGTGATGCTCCTCACCGGCGGGCCGGGCACAGGCAAGACCACCTGTCTCCGGGGGGTGCTGGCCCTCTTTGAGATGATGGGACTGGAGACCGCCCTGGCCGCCCCCACGGGCCGGGCGGCCAAGCGGCTGGGGGAGCTGTGCTCCACCGAGGCATCCACCATCCACCGCCTGCTGGAGACGGGCTTCGACCCCCGCTCGGGCAAGCTGGTGTTCACCCGGAACTCCTACGACCCCCTGAAGGCGGACGCGGTGATTGTGGACGAGACCTCCATGGTGGACGTGCCCCTCATGGCCGCTCTGCTGGACGCGCTGGACGACGACTGCCGGCTGGTGCTGGTGGGCGACCCGGACCAGCTGCCCTCGGTGGGCCCGGGGAGCCTCTTCGCCGACCTGATCCGCAGCGGGGTGGTGCCCACCGTCCGGCTCACCGAGATCTTCCGCCAGGCTGCCCAGAGCGCCATCGTACGCAGCGCCCACCTGATTAACCGGGGCCAGGTCCCTGACCTGCGCCGCAGCGAGGGGGACTTCTTCTGCCTGACCCGGCGGGAGCCGGAGGCGGTGCTGGACACGGTGGTGGACCTGTGCCGCCGGCGGCTGCCCGAGCGGATGGGCATCCCGGCCGGCGAGATTCAGGTGCTCTCCCCCACCCGCCGCCGGGGGACGGGGACCCGGGCTCTGAATCAGGTCCTCCAGGCCGCCCTGAACCCGCCTCTGGAGGGGAAGGGGGAGCGGCGCTTTGGCGACTGGGTCTTTCGGGCGGGGGACCGGGTGATGCAGGTGCGCAACAACTACGATATCCTCTGGCGGGAGGAGGGCGGGACCGACTCGGGCATGGGGATGTTCAACGGGGACATTGGTGTTATCCGCTCCATCGAGAAGGAGGTCATCACCGTGGACTTCGACGGCAAGGTGGTGGAGTACTCCCCCGACATGCTGGGGGAGCTGGAGCCCGCCTTCGCCGTGACGGTACATAAGGCCCAGGGCAGCGAGTACCGGGCGGTCATCCTGGCCGCCCTGGAGGGAGCCCCCATGCTCATGACCCGGGGGGTGCTGTACACCGCCGTCACCCGGGCCCGGGAGCTGTTCATCGTGGTGGGCAGCCCGGAGGCCGTGGCAGGAATGGTGAACAACAACCGCCAGACCAAGCGCTACTCCGGCCTGCGGGCCCGGCTGATGGAGAAATAAAAAAGCGGCGTGCCCAGTGGTCACGCCCTGCACACGATGCTGTAGGGCGCGGCGACTTGGCGCGCCGCTTCTGTAGGGGCGGACATTGTCCGCCCGTTTTTTCAGACTTGGCCGGTTAACGGCGGGCGCACAATGTGTGCCCCTGCAATTATATCCCCAGCCACTCCAGCAGTGCCGGGTTGTCCCAGCGGGTGATGTAGCAGTCGGCCAGAGCCTTGAGCTGCTCCTGCTCGACGTCGGAGTTGGCGTCGTAGACGACGCCCAGGGCGAAGCCGGCCTTTTTCGCGGTCTGAGAGGCCACCAGAATATCCTCAAAAATGACAGTGCTTTCAGGGCTCCCCCCCAGCCGCCGGGCGGCCTCCAGGTAGACGGTGGGCCTGTTTTTCCCCTCGCCCACCTCCTCGCAGGACAGGAGGAACTCAAAATAGTCCCGTACGCCCAGCCGCCGCAGGCAGATGTCGATGAGGGCAGGGTTGGTGGAGGAGGCGATGCACATTTCAAAGCCCGCCGCCTTCATCCGCCCCAGAAGGTCCGCCGCCCCCGGCTTCAGGGGGACGTCGGCCCGGTAGTGCTTCTCCATCAGGCCGTTGACCTCGGCGCAGATCTCCTCCGGGGTCTCAGGCAGGCCGTAGGCGCGGATAAACAGGTTGGCGGTGCCCTCCATGGTCAGGGCGATGGACTCCTCCTGGAGCTCCGGGGACAGAGGCGGAAAGCCCCGGCGGGCCAGAAACTCATCGGCCAGCTGGTTCCAAAAGCCCATGGAGTCCACCAGTGTGCCGTCCATGTCAAAAATCGCGAATTTTTTATTCATAAGTCATCCCGTCCTTGCGTGAAATGGTCAGAGGTATTATAATAGAAAGAGACATGATGCGCAAGCTTTTGCAGATAATTATTAAGGAGGAGCGGCCTATGACCGACCAGGAGCTGGTAAAAAAAGCCTTTGACATGCACCAATTTTCTTATGTGCCCTACTCTCATTTCCCGGTGGGGGCGGCCATTCTCACGGAGGACGGCCGGGTGTTCACCGGCTGCAACGTGGAGAACGCCGCCTACGGCTCCACCATCTGCGCCGAGCGCACCGCTATTTTGAAGGCGGTGAGCGAGGGCTGCCGGGAGGGCTGGACGGCCATCGCCATCGCCGGCCGGGGGGAGGACTACTGCTGGCCCTGCGGGGCTTGCCGGCAGATGCTCTATGAGTTCGCCCCCGAGGTGCGGGTGATCGCCGCCCGGGGGGACGGACAGTTCCAGGTGGTCCCGCTGGCGGAGCTGCTGCCCCACGGATTTGGGCCAAAGTCGCTGAAATAATATTTTTCCAGCCACATAAAAAAGAAAAATGCGTATAAACTACCTGCGGAACCTGCGATAAGGAGGTGGTTTGACGTGATGATGGACAAAATCGCCCTGACGCTGCTGATTATCGGCGGCCTGAACTGGGGCAGTGTGGGCCTGTTTCAGTTTGACCTGGTGGCCTTCGCCTGCGGCGGCTCGGGCAGCATGATCAGCCGGGTGATCTATACCCTGGTGGGTCTGTCCGCTGTATGGTGCGTCTCCCTGCTGTTCCGCGACCGGGACCCTGTGGAGGAGCGGCGCTGAGTTTTCCAAAACCAGAGGTCCGGAGCGAGCCGCTCCGGACCTCTGTGTGCTGATTAGGCGCAGTTTGAAAAATGGAAATATGCACAGTGGTGAGGGATTTTTCTGCCAGACAAGCACAATTTTTCGCAGAAATACTGGATGTATTTCAAGAAGAATTGGGGCAGTATGGCAGAAAAAGACCCGCCCCTTGGGCGTATTGACATTTTTCAAACAAGCCCTGGGCTCAGCGCCTGGCCAGTTTGAATACATAGCTGCGCAGCTGGGCCTCATGCCGGGAGGACAGGCGGACAAAGCGGCAGCCGTAGCCATAGGCCAGCCGGCCCTTCTGGGGCGGACGCAGCTCGACCCGGAGGACCTCGGCGGTGAGGGGGATGGCTCCGTCGGCCTGGGGGAAGTCGAAGGTCAGCTGGTCCCCCTTCCGGGCGGGCATGCTGGTGGTCAGGTAGACCCCGCCTGCGCTGATGTTCTGCACCGTGGCGGGGGCGTAAGTATCGGAGCCGGCCAGCTTCACCGTCACCTGGACGGTGTGGGAAATTTTGATGTCCTCCCTCCGCTGCTCCTGGCTCAGCTTCTCCAGCACCTGGCAGCGGTAGGAGCAGAGCTTGCGGTCGTCGCTGAGCAGGGGGGCGGACAGCTGGCAGGAGCAGAGGACCACACCCAGCACAGAGTCCAGAAAGGAAATCTGTATCGGTTCGCCGACGGGGAGGGCAAACTCCTTGGGAACGGTAATCAGCAGGCTTTCCAGAGGGCCGATGGATACAGCGGCCTTGATGACGCGCCGCTCTGTCGGGTGCAGGACGTCCGCCTTTTTACACTGAGATAACGAAACCATGATCTGTCCAACCTTTCCGCGCCTGCGAGAGGCTTGATACCTGTTATTATAGAAGAAAACTGTCCGGCGCGCAATGGGAAAAAGAAAAATCCCGGGCGGCGGCGGAGATGCAAAAAAATTTTGGCCCTAATGTTATGTTTTCCGGCGGTCAGACCGATAAATGTAATACAGAATGCTTTTGAAAACGGAATGGCTCCTCTCTGAGCGGAGGGGCTTCAGGAGGTCAGGAAATGATTGTAACAAGACGAGAAGGCCTTTCCATTGCTCCCGTCCAGACGGGCAAGGTCTGTGGGACGGGCGCGAAGCGCGCCAGGGCGGCGGAGAGCAGCTTCGACCGGATTTCCCTGTCCGCCGGTCAGGAGGAGGCCTCCACCACCTTCCGGGGCATGGCCGCGGCCCTGTCTCAGCAGGTGCGGACCTATAATACCACCGGAAAGATTCAGGACCTGCGCAGCCAGGTGGCGTCCGGCGAGTACCGCCCCGACGCCCGGGAGACCGCCGCGCGGATGCTGCTGCTGTCGGAGGGCGAGTAAATGGCCGGCTGGCAGGACTATTTGAAGCTGATGCGCGAGCTGACAGGCTCCCTTGAGGCCCTGGCCCAGGTGGAGCGGGAAAAGAACGCCGCCGCCTCCCGGGGCGACCTGGCCGGAGTGGAGGAGTGCATGCGGCGGGAGCAGGTTATGAGCCTGACCCTCCGGGGCTACGACCAGAGGCGGGATAAGCTGCTGTCCCAGCTGGGGCTGGAGGGGGTCACCCTCAGCCAGCTGGAGGACCACAGCCCCGACGAGCTGCAGCTGGAGACCAAGGCTGTGGTGGAGGAGCTGCGCCGGCAGTATAAGCTGTTTCAGGCGGCCAGCCAGGTGGCCCGGGACACGCTGGAGATTAACCTGCGGAGCATAGAGCAGCTCCAGGCCAAACGGGCCGGAGACACCTCCGAGGCGGAGGAGGAGCGCAAGCAGCATCAGACCGATTTCCGGGCCTGAGCCCGAGAAGCAAGATCAGATAAAAGGAGAACAATTATGGCTGTCATTGGTACTTTCGGTTCTTTCACCGCCGCGCGGCTGGGCATCTACGCCTCCCAGTCCAGCCTGAACGTGACGGGCAACAATATTGCCAACATCAATACCAAGGGGTATACCCGCCAGCGGATGGACCTGGTGTCCCTCCACTCCTGGGGCACCGCCCGGTACGCCAACAAGATGAGCCAGGACATTGGCTACGGCGTTATGACCAACGGCGTCTCCCAGCTGCGGGACCCCTTTATTGATATCCGCTACCGGGATGAGCAGGCCAACGTGGGCAAGTCCGAGACCTGGCTGGACTGCCTGAACCAGCTGTCCCACACCCTGGATGAGGTGGGCGACGGCGATGACTTCGGCATCGTGGAGCGGCAGTTCAACGACTTCAAGCTCCAGCTGGAGCAGCTGCTGGGCGCGGTGGGCACAGAGGAGTACGACACCACCACCCGTACCTCCGCCAAGGTGCTCACCGACCTGCTGAACAGCTACGCCAAGGCCCTGGAGAAGGTGGAGAACAACCAGATCAAGCAGATCAAGGACGACGTTACCACCGTGAACACCATTCTGACCCAGATTCGGGACCTGAATGAGGAAATCCGGGAGGCCGGCATCCACGGAGGCAAGGCGCTGGAGCTGCGGGACGAGCGGAATGTGCTCATTGACGACTTGTCCAAGTATATAAAGATCGACGTCAGCTATGACATGGAGAAGCTGGACGAGTTCAACTCTGTGGAGCGGCTGAATATCAGCATCGCCGGCTCGGGCAATCCCCCCATCCGCCTGATCTGCGGCATCTATGGCACCCAGCTGGGCATGGGGGATACCGCGCCGATGCGCAACCCGGAGTATAATTTTGACGACCACAACGACCCCAACAATTTTATTACCACAAATACCGACCCGGTGACTGGGAAGCCGTTCGAGGATGCTAACGGCAATCCTATCACGAAGACCGTCCCCCGCCCGCAATATATCGCCAAGATAGAGGACGATGGTACGATCAAATATACCAACAATCCGCTTACTGAGGCCATGGCCAAGGCTGAGGCGGAAAAGGCCGGGAAGCCGGCGCCGGTGGAGGACCCTGACAATCCTTGGGCGCTGGAGGTCAACAACGCCAAGACCGACGACGAGAACGAGGGCGACAACCGGGTTTGGATGAACGTCCAGCCTCTGGTCACCCGGAAGGGCTATGTGTTCCGGGACTCCGAGGGCGAGAAGAGCAAGATGATAGAGCTGGGGGACAACGCCCTGTACGGCGGCCTCCAGGCCCGGCGGGAGTTTGTCACCGGCGAGGGCGAGTTCTCCAGCGCGACGGAGATCAAGTACGACAAGGACGCCACCAGCACCCGGGGCGTGCCCTACTACCGCTACTCCCTGGACGCACTGGCCCAGCAGTTCGCCAAAATGTTCAACGACGCCAACCGGATGGATTTCGATATGGTGACCAAGGCATATCAGCTGAATGCCGCCGGCGACGCCTTCGTGTCCAAGGACGGCACTGCCATCCAGTACACCACGGCCAACGGCACGATGGCGAATATTGACCCGGCGGAGTTTGATGATCTGGCCGCGGATATCAAGGAATTGAACGAGCTGAACGAGAAGCTGAAGGATAAAGACCTGTCGGATACCGAGAGGAAGACCATTGCTGATAGAATTAAGGCTTTGGAGGAAAAAGGCGAGGGGATCGAGGCCAGAAAAGAGGCCGCCTATGAGAAGATGGAAATCCTCCGGCAGCAGGGCGTGCTGACCCCGGAGTATGCCTACTACGACGGCGGCGTGATGTTCAGCAGCTCGGGCGACACCAACGACCCCACCGGCATCACCGCCAAAAACATCACCATCTCCAAGGCCTGGTCCACCGGCGAGGTGCGTATCCTGAACACCAAAAAGCCGGATACTGTCCGGAAGAACGAGGACGGCACAGAGACCTATGTGGGCCACTCCACCGCCAACGACAACATTTACCACATGGTCAACCTGATGACCCAGAAGCTGGACTATCTGCCAAAAAACACCGTGGCTGACGCGGCCCAGGACAAGCGCTATTTCAACGGCTCCTTCCAGGAGCGGTTTGCCGACATGAACGTTACCCTGGCGGTGGATCGGCAGACCACCACCACCCTGTACAACAGCTACAGCATCAAGTCTCTGTCCCTGGAGAACGACCGGGAGAGCGTCGCCGGCGTGGACCTCAACGACGAGGCCACCAACATGATGGTGTTCCAGAAATCCTACTCCGCCGCCTGCCAGCTGATGACCACCCTGGATTCCATGCTGGATAAGCTGATTAACGGCACCATCCGGTCCTGATACTACGAGGAGGTAATCTGATATGGGCTTTCGCATTACAACCAATATGATGATGAACACCTATCGCTATAATCTCCAGGGCTCCACCAAGAAGCTCTCGGACGCCCGTGATATGGTGCTTACCCAGCGCAACTTCAACAGTTACGCCGACGACCCAGCCGCCGCTACCCAGGAGTTCCGCCTGCGCCGGGATTTTTACTCCACCTACAGCCAGCTGAATAACACCAAGAACGTCTACAGCAAGTACAACACCGCCTGGAACAACCTCCAGGGCATCAAGACCAAGCTGATTGACGGGACCGCGATAGAGTCCGTCATGCGGGGCACCAACGACACCACCGGCGAGGCCCGCCGGGGCCTGGCCACCACCCTGCGGGAGACCTCCGAGTCCCTGATTTACGCCCTGAACCAGAAGCTGGGCGACCAGTTTATCTTCGCCGGCAACGACGGGCTGAACGTCCCCTTCGAGTGGAAGGGGGAGGACCTGCTCTACCGGGGCATCAACGTCCGGGCGGGCAGCCTGGTGGATAAGCCCGAGACGGCGGACCCAGGTTTGCTGGATAGAGTATCAGATAAGGCGAATAAACAGGCGGCTGTCCCCAGCACCTGGACAGACGACGACGAGGCGTGGTATAATTACCTCAGCGGCGCTCAGGGCGCTAAGGCCCCCGAGGCCGGCACCCGGCCCGACTGGGTCAACGACCTGATGAAGGAGAAGGGGACCACTGACGGCGAAAAGGCGTGGCTGAGCTACTACAAGGACAAGGATGACTATATGAAGCTGAAGGAGATGAGCGGCGAGGAGCTGTACATCGACCTTGGCATGGGCGTGGCCGAAAAATCCCCCAACAACCCCGTCAACGGCAGTTATTTCAACGGCGCCCTGTGCGGCATCGACTTCATTGATTTCGGCGTGGACGAGGACGGCGACCCCAAGAACCTGGCCCTGCTCATGCGGGAGTTCGCCGATATTTTCCAGGCCTGGGATGAGAACATGGACCCCCAGGGCTACAATCCGGACCTGGCCGGTCCGTCGGCCCAAGGGCTGACGAAGGAGGAGCTGGAGGAGAAGGCCTGGCGGCTTCTGGACAAATTCAAGGACAGCCGGGAGCACTGCGTGGAGAAGTGGGATGAGCTGGACGCCCAGGCGGTCTTTCTGGTCACCAACCAGGAACGGCTGGAGACCCTGCTCACCGACACCAATACCCAGATTCTGGACGTCTTCCAGGTGGACCTGGCCGACGCTATCACCAGCTTCTCCTGGCAGCAGTACTGCTACAACGCCGCCCTGAAGATCGGCAACCAGCTGCTCAGCCAGTCGCTGATCGACTATATGCGGTGAGCAGCCGCCCGCCTCACAGGACAGAATTGCGTAATCAATGTGTGTAATCGGCATGGAAGCCGAATTATTTCAGAAGGGAGCGCGTGTCACACATGAAGCCTCTGATTGAGATCACCACTGTACCAATTCAAATCGAGATGAAAACTACCAACGCAAAGCTGGAGTACGCCCGTGCCACCGCTGAGATGGAGATCACACGGGACAACGGCAGCCTCAAGATCAAAAGCCGGCCCATCAAGGTCAACATCGACACCTTCGAGGCCCGGAACTCCGTGTCCCCCACCCTGGCCCGCTATCTGGAGCAGAACGCCCAGAAGGGCCGTCAGGCCGCCTATGAGGCCACCGCTACCTACGCCGGCCAGGGCCAGCTGCTGCTGAACACCCAGATCGGAGAGGAGCTGGTGACCAAGTTCGCGGAGGACGCCATGATGAAGGACGTCAAGACCAATGTGGGACTGGACTTCATCCCCAAGGTGGGCCCCGAGATCACCTGGGACCCTGGCGAGCTGAATATCCGCTATGAGATGGATAAGCTGGCTATCGACTGGAAGATGGGGGAGGGCAGCTTCGAGTTTACCCCCGGCGACATCGAGTTCACCGTCACCCAGCGGCCTGACGTGGTCATCAAATATATCGGCGGGCCCATCTATGTCCCGCCCTCCGCCGACCCCAACTATGAGCCGGTGGATGTGAAGGTATAACAGGAGGAGCTATGCGCTTAAAGACCAAGTATTTTGGCGAGATCGAGTGCGAGCAGTCGGAGGAGCTCCATTTCCCCGAGGGGCTGTTTGGGTTTGAAGAGGAGAAGCGCTTTTTCCTTCTGCCCTTTGAGGGCAGCGGGGGCAGCCTTCTCTGCTTCCAGAGCGCCCTGACCCCCGAGCTGGCCTTTGTTGCCATGAACCCCTTTTCCCTCAAGCCTGACTACGCCCCGGTCCTCACCCCGGCGGAGCTGAGGACCATGGGGGTGGAGCGCAGCGAGGAGCTGTGCTTCTACGCGCTGTGTGTGGTGCGCAGCCCGGTGGGGGACAGCACAGTAAATCTGCGCTGCCCTGTGGCCGTCAACGACCGGACTGGGCAGGCCATGCAGGTGATTTTGGAGGACGGCGGCTATCATATGCACCACCTTCTGTCGGATTTCGGGCGGAAGGAGGAGGCCACATGCTGATCCTTCAGCGCAAAGAGGGCGAATCCCTGCTCATCGGTGACGAAATTGAGGTCACTGTTCTGGCTGTGGAGGCCGGGCGGGCGCGGTTGGCGATCCAGGCGCCCCGGAGCGTTACCATCCTGCGCAGCGAGCTGAAGGTGGCTGCCCAGGCCAACCGGGAGGCGGCGGACGAGAAGGTCTCCCCCCTGGAGCTGCTGGATGTGCTCAGAGAGCGGGAAAAAAAAGAATAGCGGTGTGAAACGGCTGTATACTTGTCAAGGGAATACAGCCGTTTTTGTGTTTGGAGGAGCTTCTATATATTCCAGGGCTGAAATCGGTAAAGCCAAAAAACTGACAGGGAATGGAGCGCTGATTTTACGGAATTTACCATTGCAATCGGAGAGGCGCTATAGTATGATAAAATAAGGAAGGGCCGGAGGCGCGGGGACGCCCGCGCACCCTGCGGCGTCTGTAAAAATTGAAGATAAATTTCTGCGAAGTATTGCAATGAGCGGGAAAATACGGTATAATCCATATGTGTGCCTGCCGCCTCTCGGGAAAAAGATGGGCGCTGGGGCACTGCAAAAATTATCGCTTGCTTCTTGCTTTCCTGGTGGAAATGTGATACTATATAACAGCGTCGCTGTTTTGAGAGGAGGAGCTCCGGATGGCCGGCTACCTGTTTACAAACTCACTTTTGATGCTGGAACGGGCCATGGATTACCAGTGGACCAAGTTCGGCGCCATTTCTGACAATATTGTCAACGCGGAGACACCCAACTACAAGGCGAAGTATGTCACTTTTGAGGAGGCGCTGGCCTCCAGCATCCGGGCCTCCGCCCGGCATACCGGCCAGAAGGGGTCCACTGTCCGCTCCGCCATCCTTCGCGCACAGCCGGTGGTTCATGTGGCTGAGGATGAGTCCATGCGTATGGACGACAACGGCGTCAACGTCATTGAGCAGGAGACGGAGGCCACCAGGACGGCCTATCAGATGCAGTACACCATGGACGCCATCAACAGCAACCTGTCCCTGATGCGGACCATGATCCGGGGACAGTAAAGGAAGGCGGCTTCGGCGCAGGGCGCTGCACAGAGCTCCCGCTGCGCATTTGAGACAGAGCTTTGATTTTGGAGGGATGCGCTATGGCATTCGTCGGAACAATCGACACCATCGGCTCCGGCTTTACCGCCCAGCAGCTGCGGCTGGACGTGGTTTCGGAGAACATTGTCAATATGAACACCACCCGCACCGAGAACGGTGAGGGCCCCTACCGCAGAAAGGTGGTGGTGTTTCAGGCGGAGAACGGCTCCGCGACCCGCTTCCAGGACGTGCTGTCCGCGGCCCGCTCCCGCTATGCCAACGGCACCGGAAGCCTGAGCAGCTGGAACAGGGCCGGCGTGCGGGTTGTGGAGGTAGGGGAGGACCCCTCCGACTTCAAGCTGAAGTACGACCCGGAGGACCCTGACGCAAACGAGGACGGCTATGTGGAGATGCCGAACGTGGATCTGGTAAAGGAAATTACTGACGGCATGGCCGCCAGTCAGGCCTTTTCCGCCAATGTAACAGCCTTTAATCTGCTGAAAAGCATAATCTCCAAGGGACTGGAGATTGGCAAGTAAACTCTAGGTCAGCCTGGGTTTCGTTTAGGGAGAGGATGCCCGAAAACAAAAATCCGGTCTGGCCTGGATTTGCGCTGTGGGATCAGAAAATACCGGCCCTTTTTGGGCGTTTCAGGAGGAATTTGTCATGGAATTTACACCTATTCAGCCTATCCGGCCCCTTTGGGACTCACTGTCCCAGCCGGTTCAGACAGCCGGCCAGGACCCCGCCGGCTCCCTCTTCGCCAGCGTGTTCCAGAAGGCCATTCAAAACGTCCGGGACACCAACGCGGAGCAGGTCCAGCTGGAGTATCAGCTGGCCACCGGCCAGATTGACAACCCCGCCCTGGTGACCACCGCCATCACCAAGGCCACCACGGCGGCCGAGCTGCTGATGCAGATGCGCAATCACGCGGTGGACACCTATAATGAGCTGATGCGCATCTCCCTGTAATATTAAGGGAAGTAAGAACACAACAGTCCGGAGGGGTTCAAGTTGCAGAAGGTGCAGGCGAAGCTGAAGGACCTTTTGGAAAAGGTCAAAGGCTTTTTCAAAAAACTGAATAAAAAAACCCTGGTCATTTTAGGGGTCTGCGCCGTGGTCATCCTGGCCCTGATCATCACAGCGGCGCTTTTGCTCAACCGGAAGGAGTACGCCCTGCTGTACACCGGGCTGAACACCAGCGAGACCACCACGGTGACGACCTACCTCAGGGACAACCAGATCGACTACCAGATAAACGGGGATCAGATCCTGGTGCCCAAGGGCCGGGAGATGCAGATCCAGGCCGACCTGGCCCAGCAAGGGTACTTCACCACCGGCTTTAACTATGATTTTTACACCCAGAATGTGACCAGCTTCTCCACTGCCGCCGAGCGGACCGAGGCCATCCGCATCGCCACGATCCAGAAGCTGGAGGCCACCATCCGCCTGATGGAGGGCGTCCGGGACGTGTCAGTGGATATCCAGCCGGGCACTCAGCGGATTTATGTCCTACAGGACGACGTCTCTGCGGGCACCGCCTATGTGACCATCACCCCTGAGAGCAATCAGGGCATCAGCCAAAATGTGGCTAAGGCGATTCGAAATATGGTGATCCACGGGGAAAAGAGCCTGAATGTGGGATCGGTCACCATTGTGGATACCTACGGGCATACATATGACGACGACGCCAGCGGCGTGGGCGGTATGATCGACGCCAACGCCCTGCGGCTGCAGTGCGAGCAGCAGATGAACAACCAGGTCCGCGCCCAGGTCCTTCAGGCCCTGGAGAGCATCTACGGTCCGGGCCACGTGAAGGTGGCGGTGAACACCGTTGTGGATGTGAGCCGCCAGGTGGAGGAGTCCACCACCCACCAGCAGCCCGAGGGCTCCACAGAGAACGGCGGACTCATCGGCACGGAAAAGTGGTGGTGGGCCATCGGCACCGACGGCACCATCCAGCAGGGCGGCGTGGTAGGGGCCGGTCCCAACTCCGATATCCCCAACTACCCGGACATCGTGCCCAACACCGACGGGGACACCACCTTCTCCACCGGCGAGGGCGAGCGGGGGCACGAAATCGACACGACGGTCACCCAGACCGAGCGGCTGGCCGGCCGAATCCAGGACATCAGTGTGGCGGTGACCATCGACCAGAAGTCGGAAAACGCCGGCGCACTGACCCTCCAGCAGCTGACCAGTCACGTGGCCACCGCCTCCGGTATTGGAACCGCCGCGGAGGGCTGGGACTCCCATGTGTCCGTGCTCATCGCGCCTTTCGCCGACGACGTAGTACCCAGCGCCGGGCCCAACGGCTTCTTTGCCAGAATGCTGGAGAATGTGCCCGACTGGGTGATCTTCGCCGCCATCGGCGGGCTGGTGCTGTTCATCATCCTGCTGGTTGTCATTATTCTGCTTCGCCGCAGAAGCAAGAGGAAGAAGCTTGCCAAGCTCCAGGCCCTGGAGGAGGAGCAGCGGGCGGCCGAGGAGGCCGCAGCTGCTGCGGCTGCCGCCGAGATTCTGGCGGCGGCCCCCACTGGCGGCGCCGATATTATGGAGGTCAATACCGAGAAGAGCATGGAACTGCGTAAGAATGTCCGGCAGTTCGCCCAGAACAACCCGGAAATCGCCGCTCAGATGGTAAAGGCCTGGCTGAAAGGGGAGGAAGTCGGTGGCTGACGCGCTGAAAATCGAACTGAGCTATCCCCAGAAGGCGGCGGCGGTCATCGTATCCCTGGGCGCCGACAAGGCCTCCGCCCTGTACCAGTTCATGGAACCGGAGGACGTGGAGGCCCTCACCCTGGAGGTGGCCCGCCTGGGTATGCTCAACTCCGAGCAGACTGAGGAGGTCCTCACTGAGTTTTACCAGAGCTGCCTGACCAGCAAGGCGGTCACCGAGGGCGGCCTGGAGTACGCCCGGTCGGTGCTGGAGAAGGCCTTCGGCAACCAGACGGCTCTGGCCCTGCTGGAGAAGGTGACCAAGTCCCTGAAGAACCGGGAGTTCGCCTTCCTGGACAAGGCGGACGTGAAGAGCTTGTACTCCGCCCTGCAGAACGAGCGCCCCCAGACCATGGCCCTGGTCCTCAGCTATGTGGACCCGGACAAGGCCGCCGGCGTCATCGAGCAGCTGGAGCCCCACCGCCAGATCAAGGTGGTGGAGGCCATCGCCACTATGGAGAGCGCCTCCCCAGCCGCCATCCATACCATCGAGGCGGAGATGGAGCGCAAGTTCTCCAGCATTATCACCCAGTCCAACGTCAAGGTGGGCGGCATCGACTACGTGGCCGACATCATGAACAATCTGGACCGCTCCAGCGAGAAGTCCATCTTCGACGGCCTGTCCGCCAAAAACGCCGACCTGGCCGACGAGATCCGCAAGCGGATGTTCGTCTTCGAGGATATTATCACCATGGATGACCGCTCGGTGCAGCGCTTCGTCCGTGACTGCGATCCCAGGGACCTGGTGCTGGCCCTCAAGACGGCCAACTCCGAGGTGGCCAACAAGCTGTTTGTCAACATGTCCGCCCGTATGGCGGAAAGCATCCGGGACGATTTGGAGGTCACCACCAATGTCCGCATGAAGGATGTGGAGGACGCCCAGCAGCGTATTGTGGGTGTCATCCGGGATTTGGAGGAGAGAAACGAGATCATCATTATGAAGGGCGGAAAGGACGATATCATTGCGTAACATCCTGAAAGGCTTCCTTGAGCCCCGGGCGGAGAACTATGTTCTGCCCGGCGTGAGTGAAACGGACTTTGAGGAGGGAATACAGACCTTTGTTCCCCCCTCTCTGGATGAGGAGGAGGAAGCGGCCGCCCCGGCCGAGGAGGAGCTGAACCCGGACACCGGCGATGAGGGCACCCAGGCGGAAGCCGAGCCAGAGCCGGAGGTTCAACAGGCGGAGCGGGAGGAGCGGGCCAAAGGACCCGCCGAGACTCCGGTCCACTACGCCCAGCTCCAGGCCGAGCTGATTTTAAATCAGGCCCGTGAGGAGGCCCAGCAGCTGCTGGAGCAGGCCCGGAGACAGGCCGAGACCGAGCAGGAGGAAATCCGGGCGGGCGCCCGGGATGAGGGCTATCGGGACGGCTATGCCCAGGGCATCGCCAAGGCTATGGACGACGCGGTCCGTGACCGGGAGGCCACCGCCGCCCGGCTGGAGAAGGATGTCCGGAAATTTTTGGAAAAGGCCTCTCTGGCCCGGGAGGAGGTAATCCTCCAGACCCAGGACGAGCTGCTTGAGCTGTGTCTGTCCATTGCGGAGAAGATTGTCCGAGTCAGCCTGAAGAGCAGCAGCGAGGTCATTGTCCGCATGATTCAGACCGCCACCGAGCGGATGAAGCGGCAGGAGTGGGTACATATTTACATTTCCGGCTGCGACACCCGCCAGCTCGCTCAGATTTCCCCGGCGCTTACCAGCACCCTCGGGGCGCTGAGTCAGCACATCAAGGTGGTCCCTATGGGGGACGACGAAGGCGGCACCTGCATTGTGGAGACCCCGGAGGAGATTGTGGACGCCAGCGTGTCCACTCAGATGTCCAACATCCGGGATGTGCTTCGGGACCAGATGGGTTCCCAGTGGATCCAATGACGTAGAGGAGAGACCAGGACGTGTTTCGAGAGCTGATTCCCGCCGTCCGCTCCGCCGAGACGGTGGGACGGACGGGAAAAATCGAGAATATCGTGGGCATGTCCATCGAGGCCTCCGGCGGCCGGGCCGCCATCGGCGATATCTGCCGCATCTACTCCAACGAGTCGGGCGGCCAGATCCCCGCCGAGGTGGTGGGCTTCAAAAACGACCATATCCTTCTCATGCCCTACGCCAACATGAGCGGGATTTCCGCGGGCAACTTTGTCCGCAATACCGGCAAGCGGCTCACCCTTCCGGTGGGACCCTTTCTGCGGGGCCGGGTGATCAACGCCCTGGGCCAGCCCATCGACGGGCTGGAGCCCTTTCAGCGGGCCGACACCTTCTCTGTGGACAGCGCATATATTAACCCGATGTCCCGCCCCCCC
Source organism: Colidextribacter sp. OB.20 (assembly GCF_009911595.1). Lineage (GTDB taxonomy): Bacteria > Bacillota > Clostridia > Oscillospirales > Oscillospiraceae > Lawsonibacter. The sequence continues at coordinate 36,096 of NZ_QWKG01000026.1, read as the reverse complement.
ATCCGGGAGCGGATGGAGTTCGGCGTCAAGGCCATCGACGGCCTGCTGACCATCGGCAAGGGACAGCGTATCGGCATCTTTGCCGGCTCCGGCGTGGGCAAGTCCACCCTCATGGGCATGATCGCCAAGAACGTGAAGGCGGACATCAACGTCATCGCTCTGGTGGGCGAGCGTGGCCGCGAGGTGCTGGAGTTCATGCAGAAGGACCTGGGGGAGGAGGGCATGCGCCGCTCCGTGCTGGTGGTCGCCACCAGCGACCAGCCCGCCATGCTGCGGATGAAGTGCCCCAGCGTGGCTACCAGCATCGCGGAGTACTTCGCCGGCCAGGGCTACGACGTCCTGCTGATGATGGACTCCCTCACCCGATTCGCCATGGCGCAGCGGGAGATCGGTCTGGCCATCGGGGAGCCGCCGGTGGCAAGAGGATACACCCCCTCTATGTACGCCGAGATGCCCAAGCTGCTGGAGCGCAGCGGCAACTTCGAGAAGGGTTCCATCACCGGGGTCTACACCGTGCTGGTGGAGGGCGACGATACCAACGAGCCCATCGCGGACACGGTCCGGGGCATTCTGGACGGTCACATCGTTCTGTCCCGGGCTCTGGCAAACTCCAACCACTTCCCTGCCATCGACGTGGGGGCCAGCATCTCCCGACTGATGGTGGAGATCGTCTCTCCGGAGCACCGGCAGCTGGCCGGAAAGCTGCGGGATATTATGGGAGTCTATGAGAAAAACGCCGACCTGGTGTCTATCGGCGCCTACAAGGCGGGAACCAACCCCAAGCTGGACCACGCACTGGGCAAAATCGATGCCATCAACCAGTTCCTGATGCAGGGCGTGGACGAGGCATTCGGTTATGAGGAGAGCCTGGCGGAGATGGGACGCATCCTTCGATAGCGTGATTCGTTTGAAAGAGAAAATCCGCAGGAGCGGTCTGTGGCCGCCTCTGCAAGAGATAAAATCCCCGCAAAGGAGTTAGACAGCGAATGAAGAAATTCCGCTTCTCACTGGAGACGGTTTTGGACTATAAGCAGCAGGCCCTGGATGCGCTCCGGGCGGAGCACGGCGCTATTCTGGCCCAGGTTCGGGCTCAGGAGGCGGTGGTGGAGGGCCTGGAGAAGGAGCACCGGCAGGTGGACGAGGAGTTCTCCCAGTGCAAGCTGGAGGGTATCACCGTTCTGGAGGCCCTGAACTATGAGCAGTACCTCCGGGCGCTGGAGCGGGAGATTGCGGGGGAGCGCCGGAAGCTGGAGACCCTGCGCCGCAGAGAGGAGCAGAAGCGCTCCCAGGTGCTGGAGGCCCGGAAGGAGACTGCCACCATCGAGAAGCTGAAGGAGCACAAGCTGGAGGACTACCGCAAGGCGGAGCAGAAGGAAGAGGAACAGCGCATTGAGGAGTTCGTCTCCACCGCCCGGGCCATGGCGGCCATGGGCATCTAAAAGGGGAGTTACACTTCATTAAGTGTTTCTCTATATAAAGGTCACAGGGAAGGAGGTGATTGCAGTGAGCACACCACTTTCGTTCTGTGACATCAGCGCACGGTATGGGCAGATGCCCGCTCCCCGGCAGAGCATCGAGGAGCAGACCGGCTGGAACCCCAACATGCTTTTCATGGACTATCTGAACAAGGTCCGGCGGCACCGGGAGGAACAGGAGGAACACGCCGCTGAGGACGCCCTGCTGGCCGTCATCGACGCCATGACCGCCCCGAAGGAGGACCGGCTGGCCGACCCGGAGAGGGTGGCGGTCGAGGCACTGACACGGGCGGGACCGTCCCTCCAGGAGTCAGAGCGCTTTCAGGAGCTCCGGGAAAAATTGGACGGCAGGGCGGAGATTACCGATCTGCCGGAGCTTCAGGCCTTGATGTTCTGCCTGAGCGGCATGTCCATGCTCCGGCAGGTGGACAGCGTTCAGGACGAGCGGGCCGAGGATAAGCGGTTGGAGGTCACAGAACAGCGCGCGCCCAGCGACCAGGACGACATTGAAGGGAGGTGAAACGAGAAATGAATGTGAATGACAAATGGATGCTGGAGCAGATGCAGCAGATGGCCGCCAATATGGCGACGACGCTGCCTCAGACAGGCCAGAACACCGAGACCCCCAAGACCGAGAAGGGGGAGAGCTTCAAGGACCTGATGGACAAGGCGACCAAGGACCAGAAGCCGGAAGCGGTGAAGAAGGAGGAGGGCGCTCAGCAGACCGAGAAGCCTGAAAAGACGGAGGCGGTCCAGCAGACGGAGCAGCCCAGAAAGGTCACAGAGACCAAAAATCAGGACGGCACCATCACAAAGAAGATAAATCTTACCGCCCAGGAGGCCGCCATGGTGGCCGCGGGCTACGCGGTGCTCTCACCAGTCCAGCCGGATGGAACGGTGTGGATGGCTGTCTCCATGGGAGAGAACGGCGCGGAGAATCCTGCGGTGGCCGGAGCCCTGCTGAGTGACAAGCTCACAGGCGCGAGCCGGGACCTGTCCGCCCTCTTGGTGGAAGGCGAGTGGGTAGTCGAGCCCTCTGAGGAGCTGACCAGCGCTTTGGAGCAGCTTCTGGCGAAGGCCGGTGATCCCAGATCCGTCGGAGACATCCTGCAAAGCCTGGAGGTGAAGCTCCAGAACACGGAGACGCAGCCCGAGATCGAGATCGTGGTCAGCGCCGCTGTGACGGAGCAGGCCGGCGACCAGGAGGAAGAAGCCGATGCGGACGTGGACGCCCAGGTCATGACTGCCAGGGAGCCCCTGTTCAAGGACGTGAAGGCAGCCCCCGTGAAGGTGGGCGAGAACTTCCAGTTGGACACCCAGCGGCCCGACATGGACGACCGGCTGGCCGACGCCATCCGCTACGCGGCCCAGCAGGACCTGCGGCAGATCGAGATCAAGCTCAGCCCCGAAAATCTGGGCAGCCTGACCATCAAGCTGACTCAGGCCAGCGACGGCACCTTACAGGTGGTGCTCCATGCGGCTAACGCCAAGGCAGCCAGCCTGCTCAGCCAGCACGCCGACGGCCTGAACGCAGCCCTCCAGGGCTACAGTCAGAACAGCGAGGTCCGGGTGGAGGTCCAGCGCAATGAGGACAGCCAGCAGGCCCAGCAGGAGCAGACCAACCCCGACGGGCACAACCGTCAGCAGCGGCAGCAGCAGCGCCAGGAGCAGCACAGCGACAGCCAGGACTTTGTCCAGCGCCTGCGTTTGGGACTGTTTGGCTCTGACCAAGACTAAAATGAATCAGAGGTGAAATCATATGGCAGATTCCGCAATCAGCACCGGAATGGACATCATGAACCGCTATCAGCAGGCGGCAGCCGGCAAGACGGGCACAGAGTTCGACCCCACCATCAACCGCACGGAGGCTCAGAAGGAGTACGACAAAAAGTACAAGGACAAGACCACTCTGGACTTCACCGACATGCTCGGCCTGATGATCGCCCAGTTCCAGAACCAGACCATCGACAACCAGGCGGACACCAGCGACATGATGAATCAGCTCGTCCAGATGACCTCCATGCAGGCGATGAACGATATGGTGTCCCAGATGAAGGACCTGACCACGGCCAACATCCTCAGCTATTCCTCCTCCCTGGTGGGCAAGACCGTCACCGTGGGTGTCTACAACGAGGACACCGGAAAGCTGGAGGAGATTGTGGGCGAAGTAGAGGCCGCGGGCACCTACGACGGACAGCAGGTCATCTATATCAAGGGCAAGGCCTACTACCTCAGCCAGATCATGGCCGTTGGCACCCTGCCCAAGCCTGAGACACCGCCTGTGGAGGACGGTGAGGACGGTGGAGAGGACACCGGAAACACGGAGGAAGACACCGAAAACGGCACAGAGGGTGTCTGAACCGGAGGGCCGGAAGGGAATCCGGCCGGAATAAGCGGGCAGGAGGTCCGCAAGGAAAGAGGGAAGCACCATGGCAGAACGCATTCAATCCGTTCAGGGAGTATCCCCGGTGGAACGCGTCCAGCAGGTCAGCCGGATCAGGCCGGCGTCCGGGCAGTTTGGCGCTCTGCTGAATCAGGAGATCAGGTCCGCGGAGCCAGCCATCTCCTTCTCCAAGCACGCCCAGAGCCGGGCGGCGGAGCGGGGGATTCAGGTGGATGACGCCCTGATGGGCCAGCTGGCCGACTCGGTAGAGCGGGCTCAGGCCAAGGGAGCCACCAATATCCTGGCCTTCGACGCGACCCGGGCTTTCATCATCAACGTCCCCCACGGACGGGTGATTACCACCATGTCTCAGGAGGAAATGGAAGAGAACATCTTCACCAATATTGACGGCGCTGTACTGCTGAAATAACAGAAAGCAGGACCTTTACGGATGCTTTGGTCCCCTGCCCGAATGACAGGGGACCGGCAGCGCCCACAGAAAGGATTTGATTCAATGACAGGAGCAATGTATGCCGCCATCGGCGGCCTGCGTTCCCATATGAGCAAGCTGAACGTGATCGGCAACAATATAGCCAACGTCAACACCTACGGCTATAAGGCCCAGCGCATGACCTTCAAGGAGTCCATCTATGGCACCAACCGCTCCGGCTCCAACGGCGGCGTGGTCAGCGGCGGTAACAACCCCTCCCAGGTCGGCTACGGCTGCCAGGTGGGCACCATCGACCTGAACATGGCCCCCTCCACCTACTCCCCCACCGGCAAGGACCTGGACTGCTATATCGCCGGCGACGGCTTCTTCATGCTGGGCGACAAGCTGACCAGAGTGGAGACGTATTATATGACAGAGGATGAGATTGATGCTGACGAGCCTGATGGCGGCTGGTCGGCAGATGACGGAAAAGATGGAAAGCCTGTGAAGCCAGAGATTGGCTCACTTAAGAGCGTTAGCTGGACAGGCGGCGTGACCAGCGGCGAGCAGCTGAAGGACTATGAGCTCAGCCGGGTGGGCGACTTCTGGATTGATCCGGACGGCTATGTCTGTAACGGAGACGGCAAGATTGTCTACGGCTTCGGCCGGGTGCAGAACCCCTACTATATCCAGGGGGCCACAAAGGCGCAGATTCAGAAGGCAAAGGATCAGGGTATTGATATTGAGAGCGAGACCATCATCAGCACCCACCTGATTCCCCTGCGGGTTCCCCTCAAGGCCGCTGCGCCTACTGAGGCAAATGGTGGCAAGATATATGTTCAAACAGATGCTAATGGAAACGAGACTATACTTCCCCCTGATGCTCCCGCAGACGACAAAGCTAAGGCGGAAGTAAGGTATCTCTGGGAAGAGGGCGACCCCGTTTATCCGTTTTTGAGCGCCGAGGTGGCCGGCTTAAACCAGTACGCAGACCCGGAGCTGGCCACCACATCCAGAGCTACGATGGACGCGGACGGAAAAATAATAGCTCAGAAAGGCAGCCGGATCGCGGTTGCGGCGAATACCGCCTCCGACGCGGTGTCCAACGTGATGCCCTGCCAGATGCGGGAGGTGGCCATCGGCACAGACGGCTCCATCACCGGCACCGCCAACGGCAAGACGGTGGTTCTGGGCTATATCGCCGTCGCCAGCGCCGACAACCCCAACGGCGTGACCCACACGGGCGGCCCGTACTACAAATGTATGCCCGGCGCGGGCAATATGACCGTCTCCACCCTGGGTCTGGAGCTGCCCAGCGACTATCTGGGCAACAAGCTGGCCCCCGATGATCCGAAAGCGGGTGAGGGCAATACCGCCGCCGCCATCGACCGGATTCCCGTGGAGAAGGAGAGCCATCTGGAGAGCCAGGGCCTGGAGGCCTCCAGCACCGACCTGGCCTATGAGTTCGCGGAGATGATTACCACCCAGCGCGGCTATCAGGCCAACACCAGAATTGTCACGGTCACCGACTCCATGCTGGAGGAACTGGTGAACATGAAGCGGTAAGCGCAATTACTCCCTCCGTCACCGCCTGCGGCGATGCAGCCTCCCTCAGAGAGGGAGGCTGAGGAGGGGGCAGAGGGGAAGAAACCCGCCCTGTGGGCGGACGGAGAGAGGAAAGGACGGTTTATCATGATCCAACTGACAAAACGAAACGGTGAGCGGTTCCTGCTTAACCACCAGCAGATTGAGAGCATCGAGATGATCCCGGAGTCCAAAATTGTCATGATGAACCGAGACTACTTCATCGTGCGGGAGAGCCCAGACCAGATCATCCGGAAGATTTCGGAGTATAACGCCAAGGTGCAGGACGTACACCGCGCCCTGACCATTGTGGACCGGCGCTGAGAGGCGCCGGTCACAGGGGATGTTTGACAGGCGCCGCAGACGCTGCGCCGGAGGCTGCGCTTTTCAAATGTTCCCTGAGAGAAACATAAAGAGGTGGATATTACATGAATATTACCTATATTATCGGTGTAATCGCGGCTTTTGGCGTCATGGTCATCGGCATGATGCAGGGGGGAGACGGAGGCTTCCTGACCCCCGGCCAGATCATGAACTTTGTGGACGGCGCTTCGGTGTTTATCACCATCGGCTGTACCTTCGCCGTGCTGATTGCCAGCTTCCCCATCCCTACCCTGGCAGCCATCCCCAAGCATCTGGCGGTGCTGATGAATACCAAGAAGTATGACCCCATGGCCATCATCGAGCGGCTGGTGGAGCTGGCCCAGGTGGCCCGGAAAAACGGCCTGCTGGCGCTGGAGGAGATGGGCAACCAGGAGAGCGACCCCTTCTTCAAGCAGTGCATCATGCTGGTGGTGGACAACAACGACGCCGACCAGGCCCGGGAAATTATGATGAACGACATCGAGCAGTCCTCCGCCCGGCACGAGGACGCTGCGGGGATGTATGACAGAGCCTCCTCCGTGGCCCCCGCCTTCGGCATGGTGGGCACGCTGGTCGGTCTGATTAACATGCTGAAGGGCATGGACGTCTCCGGCGACGGCGCCAGCAGCATCGGCACCGCCATGGGCACCGCCCTGATTACCACCCTGTACGGCTGCGTGCTGGCCCACATGATCTTCGGCCCCATCGCCACCCAGCTGCGCCAGCGGGACGAGGAGGAGACCCTGTGCAAGCTCATCATCGTGGAGGGCATTATGTCCATCCAGGCCGGCGCCAACCCCAAGTTTTTGCGCGAGAAGCTGCTCACCTTCCTGAGCCAGAAGCAGCGCTCTGACGACGGCGGCGGCAAGAAGGGCAAAAAGGGCGACGAGTAAATCCCCATAGACAGGGCCGCCGGAGGCGGCGGCCCCCTACAGTAGAGGCCGGCCCCTGGCCGGCCCGCCCGAGAGAGGTGAACTGACCTATGGCAAGCATTAAAAAGAAATCCTCCGGCGGAGGCGGCGGCGCCAACTGGATGGACACCTACGGAGACATGGTCACTCTGCTGCTGTGCTTCTTTGTTCTGCTGTACTCCATCTCCACCGTGGACGCGGAGAAGTGGCTGATCGTGGTCCGCAGCTTCAACCGGGACGCCATGGTGGCGGAGGAACAGCCCAGCGGCCCAAAAGGCTCGGAGGACACCTCCGGCGGCGACGGCATGCCCGCCCTGAGCGAGGTGGAGGAGGAGATCAACGAGCTCTATGAGTTTTTGAAGGACCTTGAGTCCGCCCAGGGCGACGGTACCATCAGCGTCAGCCAGGGCGACGGCTATGTGTTTATCTCCTTCGCCGACGCGGTGTTCTTCGATGGAGACAGCTACGCTCTGCGCCAAGGCGGGAAGGACATCCTGGATACCATTATTCCGAAGCTGGATGAGGTGAGCCCGTCCATCGACGAGCTGAGGGTGATCGGCCACACCGCCCAGGCGGGCAACACGCCCAACCCCACCCTGGCTGACCGGCTGCTGTCCGGCAACCGGGCGTCCACCGTGGTGGCCTACATCCAGAACCAAATCCCTGCGGAGCATCTGGCTCCCGGGCGGATGGTGGCCGAGGGCCACGGCCAGTGGCGTAACGCGGCCCCCAACGATACCCCGGAGGGCAAGGCCAAGAACCGCCGGGTGGAGATGATCATCACCGGCCGGGGACTGGAGGGCCCGCTGCAGGACAACTATAAGAAATACGACACAATGCTTAAAAGCTCGGGTACGCTGCAGGTGACCGGCACGCTGCAGGTGACCGGCTGATGCGTGAACCCTCCGCCCCGGCGGGGGCGGAAAGACCTGGAGACAAAATGGGGGAACGATATGGCTGAAGTCTTATCACAAAGTCAGATAGACGCCCTTTTGAATGCTGCCCGCAGCGGTGAGCTGGACATGGACAGCCCTAAAGAGGAGTCTACTGAGAAAAAATATCGTAAATATGACTTTTACAGCCCGCGCAAGTTCACCAAGGACCGGCTGAAGATGCTCAACAGCATCTTTGAGGGCTATGCCAGGGTCATCAACTCCCGGATCAACGCCCTGCTTCACGCCACCTGCGAGATTGATGTGGACAGCGTGGAGGAGCAGCGCTACTACGAGTTTTCCAACGCTTTGACGGAGAGCGACGTGGTGGCCCTGGCCAAGATCGACCTGGAGAAGCTCCAGGGGGAGGACCCCATCCTGATCCACATGGACACCCCTGTGGTGCTGTCCATGCTGGACCGGATGATGGGCGGCGAGGGCGACCCGGACGCCAGTCTGTCCAGCGATTACAACCTCACCGACCTGGAGCTGAACATGTACGAGGGCCTGATCGCGGACCTGATCCCCATCCTGGGCAGCAGCTGGGAGAACTACATCACCATCCACTTTTCCTATACCCGCACCGAGGTGAACCCCACCCTGGTTCAGCTCATCGGCTATGACGAGACGGTGGTGATTGTGGGGCTGAACATCAAGTTCCCCAACTGCACAGGGCGCATGAGCCTGTGTCTGCCCGGCGAGATGCTGACCAACATCTTTACCGAGATCAGCAAGAGCACCAGCCGCCGCAGCACCGGAGAGGACAAGTCGGAGGAGATTTTCGACACCCTGCGCGAGTCTGAGCTGGAGATTGTGGCGGAGCTGGCCAGGACCAGAATCCTGCTCAGCGACCTGTATCACCTGAATGTGGGCGATGTGGTGGATATCAAGCGTCCCAAGGACGCCCCGGTCTTTTTGAATATCGGAGGCCGCCGGTGGTTTGACGGACGGATGGGCACCAGCAATAAGCAGGTGGCCGTGAAAATAGGCGAGACCTATATTAAACAGTAGGCTAAAAGGAGCGAATCTGGATGGAAGATATTATTTTTAGCCCGATGGAAATAGATGCCATCGGGGAGATCATGAACATCAGCTTGGGCTCCTCGGCCACCGCGGCGTCTAACATGCTGGATCACCGGGTGGACATCACAACCCCCAGAGTGAGCGTTGTCAACGCGGAGGACTTTACCCTAGGCAAGATCGAACCGGCGGTGGGCGTAGAGATTAAGTACGTCTGCGGCCTGGAGGGCAGCAACATCATGCTGCTCAAGCGCAGCGACGTCAAGGCCATTGTGGATATCCTGCTGATGACCGAGACACCGGACGAGGAGTTTGAGCTTAACGACCTGTCCATCAGCGCGGTGTGCGAGGTCATGAACCAGATGATGGGCTCCTCCGCCACCGCCCTGTCTGACTTTCTGGGCCGGATGGTGAACATCTCCACCCCCGAGTCCTTTGAGCTGAACGATTTGGACAAGGTGAAGGAGGAGCACTTCCCCGTCACCAAGGGCCCCGTGATCGTAGTCCGGTTCAATCTGACTATCGAGGGCGTTCTGGACAGCGAGTTCATGAACGTTATGTCGGTGGAGCTGGGCAAGGAGCTGATTGCCGGCATCGGCTTCAACATGGATGAGGAGGAGCCCGCTCCGGAGCCCGCCGCGCCCGCCCCGGCTCCTGCCGGCGGCGGCGCCACCATGAGCCAGGAGGAGATCGAGGCGATGATGGCGGGCGGCACTCCGCCAGCGGCACCCGCAGCGCCCGCAGCTCCTGTGGGACAGCCCGCCCCAGTCCCCGGAGCGCCAGCCCCGGGAGAGATGCCCCCCTATCCCGGCTACCCCCCCTACGGCCAGATGCCCGCGCCGGGACAGTATCCCTACCCCTATCCCCCCTACCCCATGTACCCGCCCCAGCAGCCCGCGCCGCCTGAGCCCAAGGTTATCAACGCGGCCCAGCCCAAGATGCGGGAGCTCAGCGCCGACGCCAGACTCAGCCAGGAGCAGAAGGATAACCTGGACCTGATCCTCTCCGTCCCGCTGGAGGTGGCGGTGGAGATTGGCCGGACCCGGCGGAAGATTCAGGAAATTTTGTCCTTCTCCAAGGGCTCCCTGGTGGTGCTGGATAAGCTGGCCGGCGATCAGGTGGACCTGCTGGTCAACGGCCAGTGCGTGGCCAAGGGCGACGTGGTGGTCATCGACGATAACTTTGGCATCCGAATCACCGAGATTCTGCAAAAACCCGACATCAATGAGTTGGTCCAGGGCTGACCCCCTATTTGAATATAGAAAACAAAATTGTAATTTTGAAAAAAGGAAGGTTAACTATGGCTAAGATTCTTACGGTTGACGACGCTGCTTTTATGCGGAAGGTTATCAAGGACACTCTGAGCAAGGCTGGCTACACCGATATTTTTGAGGCCGAGGACGGAGCACAGGCGGTAGAGAAGTACAATGAGCTGAAGCCCGATCTGGTGCTGATGGACATCACCATGCCCAACATGGACGGCCTGGAGGCCCTGAAGGCCATCCGCGCCGCCGACGCCAACGCCAATGTGGTCATGTGCTCCGCCATGGGTCAGGAGACCATGGTCATCGACGCCATCCGTTCCGGCGCCAAGGACTTCATTGTCAAGCCCTTCAAGCCCGAGCGCGTGCTGAAGACGGTCACCTCCATCGTGGGCGAGCCCTGATTCCATGAATGACCCGATTCTCTCGGTCATTGGCCTGCTGGCGATTATCCTCCTGGTGCTGGTTGGAGCCTACCTTTTTACCAAGTGGGCGGGCAAAAGCCTGAACGGAGGCCTCATCGCTGGCTTTGGCGGAGGACGCCGTCTGGAGGTGCTGGACCGGGCGGGCCTGGGAAAGGACCAGAGCCTGCTGGTGGTCCGGGCCGGACAGCGGTATCTGCTGCTGGGCAGCACCCCCGCAGGAGTGACCCTGCTGGCCGAGCTGACACAGGAGGAGGGAGAGAGCTGGAGCTCTCCCGCTTCGCCCCGGGGGGCGGAGGTGGGGAAAAAGCCCGATTTCCTCGCTCTGATGCAGCGGCTGAGAGAGAAAAAATGAGCGCTGAGGAGAACCGAGGTGAGGAACAATGCCAACTGATGCGCTGATCAATGTAAACGGAGAGAGCGTACAGGCGCTGGAGATTTTATTCTTCACCACCATCATGATGCTTCTGCCCTCGCTGATCATCATGATGACCTCCTTTACCCGGTATATCGTGGTGTTCTCCTTCCTGAGAGGCGCGATGGGTACCCAGCAGACCCCGCCCAACATGGTGCTCGTCGGCATGGCGCTGATTCTGACCCTCTTCACCATGACCCCAACCCTGAACCAGATTAACGAGGAGGCCTTTCAGCCCTATCAGGAGGAGGAGATCACCCAGGTGGAATTCTTCCAACGGGCCCAGGTCCCCCTCAAGCGGTTCATGAGCCACTGGGCCTCGGTGGAGAGCATGGAGCTTTACTGCAACATGTCGGGCATCCCCGTGCCGGAGACGGAGGAGGAGTCTCAGGACCTGCCCCTCACAGTGATTATTCCCGCCTTTATCACCTCAGAGCTGAAGCAGGCCTTTATCATCGGCTTCCTGCTCTATATCCCCTTTATCCTGATTGACATGGTGGTGGCCTCCACCCTGATGTCCATGGGTATGGTTATGCTCCCACCCTCCATGATCTCCACCCCCTTCAAGCTGCTGCTGTTTATCCTGCTGGACGGGTGGCAGCTGCTGTTCTCCACCCTCGCGCGGGGCTTTGGACTGGGATAAGGAGGGAACATGGATACAAATTTAGTCGTTGAGAAGCTGCGGGAGGGCGTCTGGGTTGCCATCAAGCTGGGCGGGCCCACGCTGCTGCTCAGTATGATGGTGGGCATCCTGATCGCCATCTTCCAGGCCGTCACCCAGATTCACGAGCAGAGCCTGGGCTTTATCCTCAAGCTCATGGTGGTCATTCTGGTACTTCTTGTAGGGGGAGGCTGGATGATGCAGAACCTCCTGGACTACGCCAGAGGGCTCTTTGAGCTGATGGCCGCCCGATAGAGGAGGACCGCGCTGTGGACCTTTGGACCTCGCTTACCCTGTTTCTGCTCATCACAGCCCGGATGAGCGGCTGCGTCCTGTTCAACCCCCTGCTGGGCCGGAGAGGCATTCCGGGAATCGTTAAGGCCGGCTTTATTATGATGCTGTCCTTTTGTGTTTTCGCGATAGCGCCCGCCCCCCGGCAGCTGCCGGACAGCCTGCTGGGACTGGCTCTGGTGTTTCTGCTGGAGCTGTTCCTGGGTTATATTCTGGGCCTGGTGGTCAATATCTTCTTCTATATCCCCCTGCTGGCGGGCTCCGTCATCGATATGCAGATGGGCCTGGCCATGGCCTCCACCTATGACCCGGCCTCGGGCATCCAGGTGACGGCCACCTCCACTCTGCTCAATACGCTGATGTCGCTGCTGTTCTTCGCGGCCAACGGCCACCAGACCTTGATCCGCATTTTTGCGGTGTCAGGACAGATTGTCCCATTTGGGGCGGTGGCCTTGGGAGAAAACCTCTACGCTGCGGTGATTGAGCTGTTTCTCAGCTGCACCGTCCTGGGCATCAAGCTGTGTATGCCGATTTTGGCGGCGGAGCTGATGGGTCAGGTGGGCATGGGCATCCTGATGAAGGTCATCCCCCAGATCAACGTGTTTGTCATCAACATCGAGCTGAAGGTCATCATCGGACTGGTGCTTATCTTCCTGCTCATTACCCCGTTCAGTGAGTTTCTGCTGGACGCGGAAATTCAGATGCTGACCGCGCTCCAGCGTATCCTGCCCTTGATGTCGGGCTGAGCGGCGGCAGGACGGCTGACAAAGGGGGGATGAATCCATGGCCGGCGAATCCAAGACCGAAAAGGCAACACCAAAAAAGCGGCGTGACGAACGAAAAAAAGGCAACGTCATGATGAGCAAGGACGCCGTCGCTGTGGTCACCCTGGTGGGGAGCCTGTTTATGGTTCAGATGATGGGTGGCGTTCTGCTGGAGCGGCTTCAGCTCCTGCTGAGCCTCTGCTTCAGCTATATGGGACCGGGCTCCTTGAGTACGTTTCCCGGTGTGCTGAACGAGCTGTTTAAAACCGTCGCTGTGACCTTCGCAGTGATGGCGGGCCCCTTTCTGGCGGTTACCTGTGTGCTGGCCATTGGCGCAACCTTTTTTCAGACAAAAATGCTGGTGGCTGGCGACTCTATCAAGCCAAAATTCAGCCGTCTCAACCCCCTCCAGGGCCTCAAGCGGCTGTTTTCCCTGCGCAGCGTAATCGAGGCATTCAAGAGTATCCTGAAGATTACGATTCTGCTTGTTCTGATTTTCAACTACTTCAAAAAAGAGGCCCAGGGCTTCTCCCGGTTCCTGGATATGGAGCTGTGGCAGTCCTGCAGCATCCTGTTTAAAGAGAGCATCGGCCTGGTGGTGCAGATTTCCATTGCTTTCGCGGCTCTGGCCTTCTTTGATTACCTGTATCAGTGGTGGGACTATGAGCGCCAGCTGAAAATGTCCAAACAGGAGATCAAAGAGGAGTATAAGCAGACCGAGGGCGATCCCCAGGTCAAGGGCAAGATCAAGCAAATCCAGCGCCAGCGGGCGCAGCAGCGGATGATGCAGCAGGTGCCTGAGGCCGACGTGGTCATCCGTAACCCTACCCACTTTGCCGTGGCCTTGCGGTATAAGCCTGACAAGGACAGCGCCCCGGTGGTGGTGGCCAAGGGCATGGATGAGCTGGCCCTGCGCATCGTCAAGGTGGCGGAGGAGCACGGAATCTCCACTGTGGAGAATGTCCCCCTGGCCCACGCCCTCTATGACAGCACCGAGCTGGATCGGGAGATCCCGCCCGACCTCTACGGCCCGGTGGCTGAGATTCTGGTCTATGTCCTGAAGCTGGACCGGGAAGTAAATTAAATTCGAGTATAAGGCCCCTTTTGGGCGTTTTGATAACATTTAAGGAAAGGATGACACCATGCGGCGACTTTTTCAAAACAGCATAGCCCTTCTTGTGGTGGTCATCGTCCTGTTCCTGATTGTCCCCCTGCATCCGGCTCTGCTGGACATTCTGATTATCGCGAATATCTCCATCTCCATTGTGATCCTGATGATTACCATGACCATCTCTGAGGCGCTGGAGTTTTCCATCTTCCCCTCCCTGCTGCTGATTACCACCCTGTTCCGGCTGGGACTGAACGTGTCCACCACCCGGTCCATCCTGAGCTATGACGGCAGCACTGAAATCGGAACGGCGGTGATCCGGACCTTCGGCCAGATGATTACCCAGGGCAACATCGTGCTGGGCGTCATCATCTTCCTGATTATCGTGCTGGTGCAGTTTATCGTCATCACCAAGGGCGCCGAGCGCGTGGCCGAGGTGGCCGCCCGGTTCACCCTGGACGCTATGCCCGGCAAGCAGATGGCCATCGATGCCGACCTGTCCTCCGGCCTGATCAACGAGCAGCAGGCCCGGGAGCGGCGGTATAAAATTCAGAAGGAGGCCGACTTCTACGGAGCTATGGACGGCGCCACCAAGATTGTCAAGGGCGACGCCATTATGTCCCTGATTATCACCGCCGTCAACCTCATCGGCGGCATCATTCTGGGCAGCATCAACGGCGTGGGCGATTTGGGCACCGTGGCCCAGACCTACTCCATCGCCACCATCGGCGACGGCCTGGTCTCTCAGCTGCCTGCCCTGATGATCTCCACCGCCACCGGCATGATCGTCACCCGGTCGGTGTCCGACGGCAGCCTGAACACCGACGTGGTCAAGCAGTTTGCCCGGCAGCCCCGGGCAATCCTCACGGCCGGACTGGTGCTGGTGCTTTTGGGGGCCATCCCCGGAACCCCCACGCTCCCCTTGATGCTGGTGGGCGTAGCCCTGACGGCGCTGGGCTGGCTCATGAGCGGCCGGCTGGAGCGGCAGGAGGCTGTTGAGCAGATTCAGAGCCAGGAGACCGCGGAGGCCGCGGCCGCTATGGCGGAGGCACCCAGCGAAACTGACTACTATAAGGATATCAACAATGTGTACGGCCTGCTGTCCGTAGACCCCATCGAAATGGAGTTCGGATACAGCCTGATTCCCCTGGTGGACGAGAGCAGCGGCGGCAAGCTCATCAGCCGGATCGTCATCTTCCGCCGGCAGTACGCCCAGGACATGGGCTTTGTCATCCCCTCCATCCGCCTCCACGACTCCTCCGCACTGGGTGCCAACCAGTATGTGGTGAAGATCAAGGGGGAGGAGGTGGCCCGGGGCGAGATTCTGGTGGACTACTACCTGGCCCTGGAGCCCTCCAACCCGGCCGGCGAGATCGACGGCATCGAGACCATCGAGCCCGCCTACGGCATCCCCTCCCGATGGATTCTGCCGGAGAACAAGGAGATGGCCGAGATTTACGGCTACACGGTCATCGACCCCCTGTCGGTGATGCAGACCCACCTGAGCGAGGTGGTCCGCCGCCACGCCTACGAGCTGCTGGGCCGGGCGGAGGTCATCCAGCTGGTGGAGAACCTGAAAAAATCCGCCCCCGAGCTGGTGGAGGAGGCCATCCCGGCCGTGCTGTCCTACGCCAATCTGGAGCGTATCCTGAAGAATCTGCTGAAGGAGGGCGTCCCCATCCGGGACCTGGGCACCATTCTGGAGACGGCGGTGGATGCTTTGATGACCACCAAGGACTTGGACATGGTGTGCGAGAACATACGCGTAGCCCTCAGCCGCACCATCACCCGCCGCTTCTGCGAGCACGGCCAGCTCCGGGTGGTCACCCTGGACGCCGAGGTGGAGAAGCGGGTCATCAGCTCCCTGAGCAAGAACGAGCAGGGCATCTACCTGGCTATGGGCCCGGAGCTGATGCAGAACATTGTCAACCAGCTGGCCGAGTATCTGAAAAAGTTCAACGACCTGTCACAGACCCCCATTGTCCTCACAAGTCAGGTCATTCGGGTCTACCTCAGCCGGATGCTGGCCCAGTTCTACCCCAGCGTCTATGTGCTGTCCTTCAATGAGATCACCAGCGACGTGCAGATTCAGTCCCTGGGCAACATCGCCCTGAATGCGGCCCCGGCCCGGCCTGAGAGAAGGGCGGCGGCGGTATGAGCAGGGGAACAGCTTCCGCCGGGCAGGAGAAGCTGACCTGGAGCCAGAAGGAGCTGGATGAGCTGACCACTGAGGAGCTGTTCCAGACCTATAAGCGCACCGGGAATGAGGAGCTGAAGTGGCCCCTGGTCATGCGGTATGTGGGGCTGGTCAAGACCATCGCCCTTCAGGTGCGGGGAGTCTACTCCAGCTTCGCCCAGGTGGACGATATCGTCAACGAGGGCCTGCTCACCCTAGCCAGCGCGGTGGATAAGTTCGAACCGGCCAAGGGCATCAAGTTCGAGACCTATGTCTCCAAGCGCATCCGGGGGGCGGTCATCGACCTGGCCCGGCGGCAGGACTGGGTGCCCCGCAGTGTCCGGCGCAGAGCCCGGGACATTGACCGGGTCAGCGGCGAGCTGTTTTCCGAGCTGGGGCGCTACCCTACCGACCGGGAGATGGCTGAGCGGCTGGGCATCAGCCAGGACCAGTATCAGGAGGACCTGGCAAACTCCTCCATGTGCAACGTCCTGTCTCTGGACGCCATCTTTGAGGACCGGGAGGAGAACGGCGGAGCCGAGCTGCCTGACGGCAGTCAGGACAGCCGCCCGGAGGACTCTATGCTCCGCCAGGAGCTGCTGGAGACCCTGACCAAGGGAATTGAGTCCCTGCGGGAGAATGAACAGATGGTCATCTCTCTCTACTACCAGAAAAACCTCAGCATGAAGGAAATTGCCCAGGTAATGGAGGTTAGCGAGCCCCGTATCTCTCAGCTCCACTCCCGGGCCATCCAGAAGCTGAAGCTCTATATGAATCAGTATATGACCGGCTCCAAGTGAGCGGGGAAGACGAGAGGAGTTTTGCGCTATGGTGAGAGGCTTTTATAACCTGACCTCCGGGATGCTGTCTCAGGGGCGGCGAATGGACGTCATCGCCAACAATATGACCAACATCTCCACCGCCGGCTATAAGGCGGAGCAGTACACCGACCGGACCTTCGACGAGGTGATGGTGTCCCGCATCGGCAACAAGATCAAGTCGCCCTACCAGACCATGGAGACCTATCAGAGCCACATCCTGGCCCCCGACCACCTGTATACCGACTTTACCCAGGGGGCCCCGGAGGAGACCAACCTGCCCCTGGACTTCGCCATCATAGGCGAGGGCTTCTTCTCCATTCAGATGGCGGATGACAGCATCGCGTACACCCGGGCGGGCAGCTTCACCCTGGATAACGAGGGCTATCTGTGCCTGTCTGAGCTGGGCCGGGTGCTGGACCAGGAGGGCAACCCCATCCAGCTGCCCACCGACAAGCTGGATGCAGACAGCCATGGCAACCTGTACAACAAGGACGGCGGCTATCTGGGCACCCTGGGTGTCTATCAGTTTGAGGACAACCAGGCCCTGGAGCGCAACCCCTACGGCCTGTTTATCGGCGAGGGCGCCCAGATTAACGAGGAGGCCGTCGTTTACAACAAGTGGGTGGAGCGGTCCAACGTGGACCTGGTCAAGGAGATGGTGGAGATGATGTCCACCCAGCGGGCCCTCCAGAGCGCCGCCCAGATGAGCAAGATCTATGACCAGGTGATTCAGAAGGGTGTCAACAATATCGGCCAGATGTAAGGACCCTTCCAGAAAGAGAGGCGTGAGCGGAAATGAATATGTCCTTTTTCACCGGCGCTGTGGGCGCGTACATGCAGAACCAGCGCATGAACGTCCAGGCTAACAACATTGCCAATGTGAATAACTACGGCTTCAAGGCGGAGCGGGCTACCTTCCACCACCTGATGTATGGCAATGTGCTGGGCATTGACGAGGAGCAGCTGCCCAAGGGCTCCGGCACCAAGATGGCCAAGGCCAGCGTGGATTTTCTGAGCAGCAACGGCTATGTTGAGACGGGCCGCCGCTTTGACTATGCCATTGAGGGCGACGGGTTCTTCGCCCTGTATGACCCCGCCAGCGGCGAGATCTCCTTCACCCGGGACGGCGCCTTTGTGATGGCCCGGTTTGAGGTCCCGCCGGAGCCGGAGACCGACCCGGACACCGGAGAGGAGCTTCCGCCGGAGATCGACCCGGATACCGGGGAGGAGATTGTGCCGGAGAACACCGAGGAGTGGCGGCTCAGCGACAACGAGGGCCGTTGCGTGCTGGACAGCATGGGCAACTTTATCATCATCGACCCCGACAATCAGGATGCTGAGCTGGATATTGGCGTCTATGACTATCTGGTTTACGACGGGATGCTCCACGCCGACAGCGGGCGGTTCCTGCCCATCGAGAAAAACGGCGATCTGTACTTGGGCACCGGAAAGGTCATAAACAAATTCCTGGAGCTGTCCAACGTGGACCTCTCCCAGGAGTTTATCAAGGTGATCGAGTCCCAGCGGGCCTACAGCTACGCGCTGCGGATGGTCCAGGTTTCTGACGAGATCGAGCAGACAATCAACGGCCTGCCCAATTAACTGAAAGGGAGCGCGAGGGTATGATAAAGAATTATGATCAGTTGACCTCCCTGGAGATTGACACTCTGCGGGAGATCGGCAGCATCGGCACCGGGAACGCGGCCACCGCCCTTTCTCAGATGCTGAATAAAGAGGTAAGAATTACCTTGCCAGAAGTACGCATCATGGGGTATAATGAGGCTATCGAGTGGATCGGCGGTCCGGAGGAGGTCACCGCCGGGGTACTGGTGAAGATGAGCGGCGACGTGGGCGGCATTATGTTGTCCGTCCAGAAGCTGGAGCTGGTCAACGTGGTTCTGGAGACCATGCTGGGCACCAGCATCGCCAGCTACGACGCCTTGGGCGAACTGGAGCGGTCCGCCATGATCGAGATCGGCAATATCATGATCTCTACCTTTATCAACGCCATATCCGGCCTTGCGGACCTGAGCATCAAGCTGACGGTTCCCGCCTTTGCGGTGGACATGCAGGGCGCCATCCTGACTGTGCCGATGGCCGAGTACGGCGGCATGTCCGATTATTTGATGGCCATCGGGGGAAATTTTGTCTGTGAGGGCAAGCAGGTCCCCTGTCACGTTATTTTGTCTCCAGACCTGCGCTCTTTGGATTTCTTGCTAAGGAAGCTGGGCGTTAGTGATGAGTGAAAAAAAAATAACAGTAGGTATCGCTGATATGAAGATTGCCAAGGGGGATGGCATTCTGGTGACCTACGCGTTAGGGTCCTGCATAGGTCTCTGTTTCCACGACCCTCGCCTGCGGCTGGGGGCTCTGCTCCATATTATGCTGCCGCTTAACCTGGAAACGGGGCGGACCCATCCGATGAAATACGCGGACACCGGAATTAAGGAGACGCTGAAGCAGCTGGAGGCCCAGGGCGCCTCCCGCGCCAGGATGACCGTGAAGATTGCCGGCGGGGCCAAAATGTTTGAGGTTTCGGGCAGCAGCGGCCTGGGCAACATAGGTCAGCGGAACATTGAGAGCGTCCATACCATCCTGAAGCGGGAAAACATCCGCCTGGTTGGAGAGTACACCGGAGGAACAGTCGCCCGGACTCTGCTCTTCGACGTGGTCTCCGGTCAGGGATGTATCCGGTCCTATGGAGTGAAGGACATCATTTTTTAAGACAGACCCGAAGCGCGGCGGGCGCATCCTAAATAGAGTGAGGAGTGTCAGTAATGGCAGAGGTACATAACAGCGGTATCCTATTGGAATCCGGCACCAATGAGATCGAGATCATGGAGTTTACCATTGACAACAACCTGTATGGCATCAATGTGGCCAAGGTGCGGGAGATCATTATGTCCGCTCCGGTGAAGGCGATGCCCCATACGCATCCTGCGGTGGAGGGCATTTTCAAGCCCAGAGATATTGTCATCACCGTGGTGGATCTGCCCAAGTACCTCAGCGGGGTGGACAGCGAGAAGCTGGACAAGGACCTGTTTATTGTCACCAACTTCAACAAGATGTACATTGCCTTCCGGGTCCACACTGTGGTGGGCATCAACCGTATCTCCTGGACTGATATCCACAAGCCGGACAAGACGGTCTCCGGCGGCTCTGAGGGTGTGGCCACCGGCATTGCCCAGTGCGGCAAGGATTTGGTGACCATTCTGGATTTTGAGCGCATTGTGGCGGAGATTGCCCCGGAGACTACCATTCAGCTGAATGAGATCGACAAGATGGGCCCCCGGGACCGAAGCAATGAGCCCATCTGGGTGGCGGAGGACTCCATTCTCCTGTCCAAAATGATTGAGGACTGCCTGCATAAGGCGGGCTATGTCAATCTGCGCCTGTTCCCCAACGGTCAGGAGATGTGGGACGCGCTGAACGCCCTGCCCCAGGGCGGCAAGCTGTCGGATCAGGTGGCGCTGATTATCACCGATATCGAGATGCCGCAGATGGACGGACACCGCCTCACCAAGCTGGTCAAGAGCAATGCCCGCTTCCGGGAGATTCCGCTGATTATCTTCTCCTCTCTGATTAGTGAGGAGATGCGGATTAAGGGCCGTCAGCTGGGCGCGGATGAGCAGATGAGCAAGCCGGAGATTGGCCACCTGGTGGACGTGATGGACCATCTGCTGGGCAAGAAGTAAAGGAACGCCAGCCCCCTGACGCAGACGACAGACCTGCGTCAGGGGGCTTTTGGATTAAACACAGGATTTGGAGGTTATCTGTATGGAGGAAAAAATTCCCGGCCTGATCCGGCACAGCTGGAGCAAATGTATGCAGTGCGGCACCCTCAGCCAGCTGGAGGAGTACCACGGTCTGGACCTGACCCGAAGTCCGGAGGGGAAGGAGCTGTTGCTGAAGGGGGAGTTCTTTCAGTGGCGCTGCCCCAAATGCGGCCTGGAGGCGGACACCGCCTGGCCCTGCTGGTACTATGACCCTGAGGCCAGGCTGGGCATCTCCCTGGTCCCCGGCATCGAATCCTCCGCCGGGGAGGAGGCCGTCCAGGCCATGAACCGAAGCCTGGAGGGGCTGTCTCAGCCCGGGATGACTCACAGGGTGGCTGGCAGCTTCTACGCTATGCAGGAGGCGGTCCGGGCCAAGGATATGGGATTGGACGACCGGACCCTCCAGCTGGTCAAGCCCCTGATTATCGGCCAGCTCCAGTCCCATGGAGAGGTGGTCTGGAACGGCTTTTTCCAGGGGGTGTCCACCCCCGATCCGGAGGAGGAGCCCCTCCACGCCGTTCTCTACGCCGCCATTGGCCCGGATGAAACGCCGGAGTACGGCCAGCCCATCTACTGGTATGACGTCCATCTGACCAACCGGAAGGTGGTCCGCACCGGGGTAAATCAGGTGGTCTTTCAGATGTGCCAGGGGATGCTGGAGAAGCTGGAGCTCCCTCCTGACGACGGGAGGTTCCACCTGTACGACCTGAACTGGGCGATTGACTGTCACAACCGGGCGCAGCAGGGGTAAGGAGGAGACGAGGATGTTTAATTTTTTAAAAAAGAAGGGCAGCCAGGACAACGGAGCCTCCGGCGCCTCAAGGGCCAAGGCCCAGCCCGACCCCAAGAGCCCCTGGGATGAACCGGTGGCCCTGATGGAGCAGGGGGAGACCGCCGAGGCCCTGGAGAGCTTTGCCCGGACCGCCGTCCAGACCCGGGACCTGTCCCGCATGGACCTGGCGGAGCGCTGGCTGGAGGACAAAGCCTTGCTGGACCGGGCGGGGGAGGAGACGGTGTGCCGGTTTGTGGCCTTCCTCACCCAGGTGCTGGACCCCATGGAGCCGGCCCAGCGCCAACGGCTGTGGGAGAGCTGCCTCAGGGCTTTACAGGGGCTGGGGGACAGCACCGCCCCCCGCCAGGACATGACCAACCGCTACACCACCCAGTGCGTCCTCCTGCGGCATATGGGCCGGACGGAGGATGCCCTGGAGGCGGCCCGGGAGGGCATCTCCCGGCATGAGGCCGCCTCCTGCTACACCTTCGCCGGCCTGTGCTGTCTGGACCTGGGGGATACCGGGAAGGCGGAGGACTATGTTCTCCGGGGCCTGGAGCGGGACCCCGGAAATCTGGCCCCCTGCAACGACTTGGGGGATTATTTCCTGAACCGGGGCGATCTGCCCAAGGCCGCCGAGTATTATGCTCTGGTGGTGGACCGGGGGGACGCCCAGGATGTGGAGTGGGCGGAGCCCTCTCTGATCTACTGCCGGTGGCTGGTCAGCGGAGATGCGGCAGAGCTGGAGCGGCTGGCGCTGTGCGCCGCGTCCAGGCCCCAGAGCCAGCGGGGGGCTCAGCTTTGCCAGGCGGTAAAGAGAAAATAAATGGAGCGGGGCCCGGCGGAAGCCGGGCCCCTGGCTGTCAGAGCCGCTCCAGGACGTCAAACACCCTTTTGGACCGGAGAGCCACCAGGGCGGACAGCACCGCCGCCCCCAGCAGGACGGCCCAAGGGGGCAGGCGGTCGAAAAGGAGACCGTACCCCAGCTGTCCCAGAGGGGAGGCGCAGTTGGCTACCGCCTGGATACAGGCGATTACCTTGCCCAGAAGCTGTCCGGGCACCTGAGCCTGGACCAGGGTGAGGAGGACCACGGTGAACAGCATGGCGGCGGCCATGGCAGCCATAGCCATCCCGGTAATCAGCCAGTAGCTCACCGCCGTGGGTACCCCGGGGAGGACAGCCAGCCCCATAACGCCCGCCATCCCGGCGCAGGCCAGCAGGCACACCGACCCGTGCCGGGGCTTCAGCTTTGTGCCCAGTACACCGGCCAGCATTCCGCCCAGCAGGCCCCCAAATCCCATGGCCGCCTGAGTCAGGCCCAGGTAGGCGTCGCTCATGCCCAGCACCTGGGCCACAATGGCGGGGATGCCCACAATCATCACCGCCGACAAAATCAGATTGAAGGCGGACAGCACCAGCGTCACCGATAAAAACACAGGCCTTTCCCGGGAAATGTACCGCCAGCTCTCCCCCAGGTCCTCTCCCACGGTAGCCAGCACTCCGGCGTCACGAGGCCGCCTCTCGTGGGGGACGCGGATGAATATCTCCATCACCGCCGAAGAAAAGAAGCAAATTCCGCCGATGGTGAGGATGGGCCCCAGTCCCCACAGGCCGAAGATGACCCCGCCCAGGGCGGGCCCCAGCAGGTTGGCCAGGGTAGCCACCATGTTGATGACCGCGTTGCCCTGGGTCAGCCGCTCGGGGGAGAGGAGCAGGGGCAGGCTGGCCTGGACTGCCGGCTGGTAGGCTCCGGCGATGGCGTAGAGGAGCATAAGCGTGACGATTACCAGGGGCACCAGAGGGGCCTTGCCCCACAGCAGGGTGTAGGCCACCGTCAGCCCGGCGGTGAGGAAGTCCAGCACCACCATGATGCGGCCCTTGTGGACCCGGTCCGCCGCCGTCCCCCCGATGGGGCCCATCAGGATCATGGGCAGGAAGGAGCAGGCGTTTACCGCTCCAAAGAGGGTGATGGAGCCCGTCTCCCGCAGCAGGTACAGGGGCAGGGCGAAGTGGAGAATGGCGTTGCCGAAGAGAGAGATGATCTGCCCGATGACCACCAGGGTAAAATCCCGGGTGAACAGGGCGCTTTTTTGTGTGTCCATAGAGATACTCCTTTCGAATAAAACCGACCGTCGGTTTATATAGGGGGCTAAGCAGGGGCGGGTATTACCCGCCCGCAGAGAAGGTGCCGAAAACAGATTTTGCAGGGCGCGACGACCTCGGCGCGCCGTTCCTCCATGATCCCGTGTATCGCGGCGTGCCGGGGTCGTCACGCCCTACAGGGGAATCAGCTCCGGCAAACCCCTACCATCGCTTCAATGATATCCTCGTCCAGCAGCTCAAAGCCGTACTGCCGGGTGAGCTGGTTGTAAAAGGCGCACCGGGCCCGGACCTGCTCCGGCGTGCTGGGGCGGAGGACAGGGTGGAGCCATAGATCGGACAGGAGCAGCAGCACCTCGGCCAGCTGTTCCGGGTAATCGGCGTGAATGGAGCCGTCGGCGATGCCCTCCCGCAGGATGGGCAGGGCGTAGCAGGGGGCGGCCTCGTTCAGGATACTCTCCATCTGGAGGGCCATGAACTTGGGGTTCTCAATGAGGAAGGGCAGCATGTTCACAATGCCGCTCTGGAAGGACAGGCGCACGGCGGTGCGGAACATCTCCCGCAGCTTCTCCGCCCCGGTGAGGCCCTTGCGGTCCCGGACCTCCGACAGAACGGCACAGTTGTACTCCCCCATCCGGTCCGCCACGGCGATGAGGATGGCCTCCTTGGAGGCAAAATGGTGGTAGATGGCCCCCTTGGACAGCTTTGTGGCGTCGATGATGTCCTGGAGGGTGGTTTTGTCATAACCCTTTTGGAAAAAGAGGGCGGAGGCGGTGTCCAGGATACGCTGTACGGTCTGCTCAGGGTGCTTGTTCCGGGCCATGGCGGGCCCTCCTCTCCAGATACAGACCAACGGTCTGTATTATATTAGCATAACACCGGGGCGCTGTCAACTTAAACTTGCCACAAACTGCCGCGCCACTCTGGGGGTGCGCCCCGCGTGGCGGATCTCCCAGGTCATGGCCTGGGCGTGGAGGACCTCCGGGTCCATGGAGATTCCCGCCTGAGCGGCCAGGTGGTCCACCAGGGCCAGATAGCCTGCCTTGTTCATGGTCAGATAGGGGATGCGCAGGCCGAAGCGCTCGGCCAGGGCGGTTTTTTCCGAGATGGTCTCGAAGGTGTCCACCTCGTCCCCCGCCCGGTCGGCGAAGGTCTGGCGCACCAGGTGCCGGCGGTTGGAGGTGGCGTAAATCGCCACGTTGACGGGCCGCTTCTCCAGGGAGCCCTCCAGGATGGTCTTGAGGGCGGAGTAGGTCTTGTCGTCCTGGTCGAAAGCCAGGTCGTCGATAAACAGGATGAACTTCTGCCGCCGGCCGGCCAGGGAGCGGATCAATTCAGGCATCCCGGTGAGGTTCCCCTTCTCCACCTCGATGAGGCGCAGGTCCTCCATGCCGGGCAGGTAGAGCATAGACTTCACTGTGGCCGACTTGCCGGTGCCCCCGTCGCCGAAGAGCAGGACGTTGTTGGCCTGACGGCCCGCCAGCATGAGGCGGGTGTTCTCCTCCACCATCCCCCGCTGGTGCTCGTAGCCCAGCAGGTCCTGGGGCCGGGGGCAGTCGGGGTCGGCCACCGGAATCAGCATCTCGTCCTCCCAGAGGAAGGCCCGGTATTTGGCGAACTCTCCCGCCCCGTGCTCCCGATAGAACCGGGTCAGGGAGTCGAAGTCGAAGGGGGCCGCCGCCTTCCACCGGGGCAGGCCGGCCAGCACCGGGGCAAACTCGTTGGGCAGCAGGGGCTTCATGGCGTCGATGAAGCGGTCGCAGTCGGTCTGGGCCAGGAGGACCAGAGTGTCGATGTCCCGCCGGGCGGCGTTTTCCAGGGCGGGGTCGGACCTGCCCTGGTCGATGAGCCGGGAGTAGGGGGTCTCGGTATACCGCAGCCAGTCCCGCAGCCAGTCGCCCAGGCCCTCATACCCCTCCTGGCGCAGGGTGTAGAACAGGGCGGTATAGGCGGTGAGGGCGTCCTCCCCCTCCCGGTTGGACAGGGCGTCCAGCAGGGTGGCGGCGTTGAACATGATGGCGGTGCCGGTCAACTCCCGATAGGCGGATATCCCCCGCAGGGCGGCGCGTAAGGCGTTCAATTCCATGGATTTGTCTCCTTTTGAGGTTTTTTCCATTTTACCGGGTAAAAGCGGCCTTGTCAACATCAAAGAGACATGATACAATGGTTAAACTTTGTAGGGGCGGCCTGTGGCCGCCCGTTCGGAAGGGCGCGGCGTATCGCGGGCGGCCACAGGCCGCCCCTACGGATTTGCGGTGTGCCTGTAGGGGCGGACATTGTCCGCCCGCCGTAGATGTACCGTATTCCGCGGGCGCACAATGTGCGCCCCTACACACAATATCTATGCAAATTAAGGAGCAGTCCTATGGTCACCATCGGAGGAATTGAAATCGAGACGCCCCTGGCCCTGGGCCCCATGGCCGGGGTGACGGACATGGCCTTTCGGACCATCTGCCGGGAGCAGGGGGCGGGGCTGACCTGCACGGAGATGGTCAGCGCCAAGGCCCTGTGCTATCAGGACAGGAAAACCATCCCGCTCTTGCAGATGGGGGAGAAGGAGACCCCCGCCGCCGCCCAGATCTTCGGCAGCGACCCTGTCTGTATGGAGGAGGGGGCGGCCATCACAAGGGAGGTCTCCGGGGCGGATATCATCGACATCAATATGGGCTGTCCCGTCCCCAAGGTGGCCAACTCCGGGGACGGCTCCGGGCTGATGAGAAATCCGGACCTGGCCGTCAGGGTGGCGGAGGCGGTGATCCGGGGCGCAAAATGCCCGGTGACGGTGAAGTTCCGCCTGGGCTGGGACAGGGGGTCCATCAACTGCGTGGAGTTCGCCAAAGCCATGGAGGAGGCGGGCGTGGCGGCGGTGGCCGTCCACGGACGGACCAAGGTGCAGATGTACGCCGGAACGGCCAACTGGGATTGGATTCGAGAGGTCAAAAAGGCGGTAAACATTCCCGTCATCGCCAACGGAGACGTATTCAAGGGGGAGGACGCCCCCCGTATCCTCAGATACACCGGGGCGGACATGGCCATGATCGGCCGGGGGGTGTTCGGCAACCCCTGGCTCTTTGCCCAGTGCAGGGCGGCCCTGAACGGGGAGCCCATCCCCGCCCTGCCCCCGCTGGCGGAGCGGTGCGACACCGCCGTGCGGCAGTTCGAGATGGCCGCGCGGAACAAGGGGGAGAAGATCGCTTGTCTGGAGGCCCGGAAACAGTACGCCTGGTACTTGAAGGGTGTCCCTCACGCGGGGTATTATAAGGAGCAGATCGTAAAAATTACCACCCTGGAGGATGTATACCGGGTGACCAGGGGGATTAAACGGGATCTGTGCTAGAAGGAGGTGAACCGCCGTGACCGACCGGGAGCTGGTGGAAAAAGCAAAAGCCGGCGACCAGAGCGCCTTTGAGCAGCTGGTGCTGGACAATCAGAACAAGGTGTACTCCCTGGCTCTGCGGCTGGTGGGCGACCGGGAGGAGGCGGCGGACCTGGCCCAGGAGGCATTTGTGAAGGCGTGGCAGGGGCTGGCCTCCTTCCAGGGGGAGAGCAGCTTTGCCACCTGGGTGTACCGGCTGACCACAAATGTGTGCATCGACCACCTGCGGAAGAAGAAGCGCCGGGAGGGGGTGGAGGCGGTAGTCTCCCTGGACGACACGGACAGCGGCTGGGCCGAGCCTGTGGACCGGGAGAGCGACCCCCAGCGGCTGCTGGAGCGGTCGGAGCGGGGACAGGCCCTGGCCCGGGGGCTGGACAGGCTGCCCGACTGGCAGAGGCAGGTGCTGGTGCTGCGGGAGCTGTCCGGCCTGAGCTATCAGGAGATTGGAGAGAAGCTGGACATCGACATGGGGACGGTAAAGTCCCGCATCGCCCGGGCCCGGCTGAATCTGCGAAAAATTTTATTGGAGGACGGGAACTTTTTTGGATATGGGCCGTCTAAACCATCGAAGGACAAAACAGAAGGGGGGTGAAGCCTGTGGAATATTGGACGCATGAGGAGCATGAGCGGCTGATTGAGAACATGTCCGCCTGGATGGATGGCGAGCTGCCTGATATTGCAGACACGCCGGAAGCGGGAGGTCCGGACGATTTGGAGCTGGAGGTGGCGGAGCATCAGGCCTGCTGTCCCAGCTGCAGGGCTCTGTTTGGGGAGCTGAAGGAACTGCGCGCGGGGTTTGAGGCGCTTCCGGAGCCAGATCCCCCCGAGGGCTTCGCCCGGGGCGTGATGGACTGCATCCGGGAGGAGACGTCCCCCAAGGTGATCCCCCTGTTTAAACGCTCCCAGGTCCGGGCGCTGGCCGGGCTGGCCGCTTGTCTGGTTCTGGTGGTGGGGCTGTATGGCGTGTCCCGGCCCCGGCATTGGGACAAGACAGAAAAAATAGACGTAACAGCACGCAGTTTTACCCGGGACGCCCAGGTGGAGAGCGAGGAGTGCCCCCAGGTGAACGCCTCTCTGGCTGGCCCGGAGGCGGGCGACGTACCTCAGATTACCGCCTATGCCGCCCCGGGGGAGGGTGAAATGCAGAAGGCAGCTCCCAATCCCGCTGCGGAGGGCCTGGAGGGCGATTGGTCCCTGATGGAGGGCACCACGACCTTGGAGCGTATGCCCGAGGGGGCGGCGGAGCTGATCCCCCCGGAGACGGCGGTATCGCCCACGGACGACCGGCAGGGAAGCATCTATTGGAACCTGCCGCTGGAGATTCTGGACCAGATCGAGCTCCTGGCCCAGGAGCAGGGCATCGGCGTCACCGCCGAACGATGCTCCGCTCCAGAGGCGGAGGTCCGGTACAACCTGGTGATTTTACAGCCGGATAAGTAGGCAAAAGGCCCCCTTTATAGGGGGGCTCCCGGCGAAGCCGGGTGGGGGTTTTCTTCGAAGAAGACAGGTATGTCTGGGAGAAAACCCTCCGTCATTTGCTTCGCAAATGCCGCCTCCCTCTGTGAAGGGAGGCTTTTTTTGCGCATTTTTTAAAGCAACCAAAATCCCTCAAAAAAACAGTTGTCATACTTGGGGTTTTAGTGTATAATGACTAACAGCGTGTAACGCCCTTGTATCGGGTTTTGTCCAGGGCGATACCAAACGATAAGGAGTGGAACCAACTATGAGCTATTCTGTACAAAACATCCGTAACCTGGCCCTCATCGGACATGGCGGCAGCGGCAAGACCGCCCTGGCGGAGAGCCTGCTGTACATGACCAAGGCCATCGACCGCATGGGCAAGGCCACCGACGGCAACACCGTGTGCGACTACGACCCTGAGGAGGTCAAGCGCCAGATTTCCATCTCTCTGGCCGTGGCCCCCATCGAGTACAAGGGCTGTAAGATTAACGTGCTGGACGCCCCGGGCGGCTTCGATTTCTCCGGCGAGGTGATGGAGGCCCTCCGGGCCGCCGACGCCGCCATTATCGTCTGCTCCGCCAAGGACGGCGTGTCCGTGGGCCTGGAGAAGGCCTGGAAGTACTGCGAGGAGCGGAACATGCCCCGCTTCATCTATATCTCCAAGACCGACGAGGACAACTCCGACTACAACGCCACCTTCGAGGCCCTGCGGGAGAAGTACGGCAACAAGATCGCCCCCCTGGTGGTGCCCATCTGGGACGACAGCAAGAAGGTCACCGGCATTATCGACGTGCTGAATAAGCGGGCCTATGAGATGCAGAAGCTCCAGCGGGTGGAGATCGACCTGCCCGAGGGCAAGGCCGACATCATCACCGAGTTCAACGACGCGCTGAAGGAGTCGGTGGCCGAGACCAGCGAGGAGTTCATGGAGAAGTTCTTCGGCGGCGAGGACTTTACCTACGCCGAGATGATCCAGGGCCTCCGCCAGGGCGTGCGGGAGCTGAGCCTGTTCCCTGTGCTGTGCGGCTCCGCCGTCAACTGCCTGGGCTCCCTGATGCTGATGGACTATATCGTGGACCTGCTGCCCAACCCCGCCGAGGGCAACCCCCACAAGGCCACGAAGCAGGACGGCGAGACCGAGGAGTTTGTGGTCTCCCCCGGCGGCGTGCCCACCGCCTTCGTGTTTAAGACCGTTTCCGACCAGTACGGCAAATACTCCTTTATTAAGGTCATGTCCGGCAGCATCACCTCCGACCTGACCCTGGTCAATGCCCGCACCGGCGCCAATGAGAAGCTGGGCCGGCTGTATGTGATGCGGGGCAAGAAGGCCGAGGAGGTCAAGGAGCTGGGCTGCGGCGACATCGGCGCCATCGGCAAGATGGACAAGGTCAAGACGGGCGACACCCTGTGCGACAACCGGAAGGTGATTGCCCTGAAGCAGATCCCCTTCGCGGAGCCCTGCTACGCCGTGGCTATTGCCCCCAAGACCCGGGGCCAGGAGGACAAGGTGGCCCAGGGCCTGAACCGCCTGAACGAGGAGGACCCCTCCTTCACCCTGGTGAACAACGGCGAGACCCACCAGATGGTGCTCACCGGTTCGGGCGATATACAGGTGGACGTGCTGGTGGCCAAGCTGAAGAGCCGCTTCAATGTGGAGGCCGTCCTCAGCGAGACCCGGGTGCCCTACCGGGAGAAGATCCGCAAGACCATCCAGAAGCAGGGGCGGCATAAGAAGCAGACCGGCGGCTCCGGCCAGTTCGGCGACGTGTGGATTCGCTTCGAGCCCAACCTGGAGGAGGAAGAGATGGTCTTTGCCGAGGAGGTCTTTGGCGGCTCCGTGCCCAAGAACTTCTTCCCCGCTGTGGAAAAGGGCCTGCGTGAGGCCTGCGTCCACGGCCCCCTGGCCGGCTACCCCGTGGTCAACCTGAAGGCCGTGCTCTACGACGGAAGCTACCACCCGGTGGACTCCTCCGAAATCGCTTTCAAGACCGCCGCTCAGCTGGCCTATAAGGCCGCCATGCCTGAGGCCAACCCCGTGCTGCTGGAGCCTGTGGGCGAGCTGAAGGTCACCGTGCCCGACAGCTACATGGGCGACGTCATCGGCGACCTGAACAAGCGCCGCGGCCGCGTGATGGGCATGAACCCCACCGGCGACGGCGACCAGGTGATCGAGGCCGAGGTCCCTATGGCTGAGATGACCTCCTATGCCATCGACCTGCGGGCCATGACTCAGTCCCGGGGCTCCTATGTGTTCCACTTCATCCGCTACGAGGACTGCCCCCCCGCCGCCCAGGAGAAGGCGATTGCTGCCGCCAAGGCGATGCAGGAGGAGTAAGCATGATAAATCCCGCCCCAGTGGGGCGGGATTTTTTATCCAAAAAATCATATCAGTTTCCGCAGTCGCTGCCCAGATTCTCAAAAACGTGTACGATTTCCTCGATTTTATTATAACACTCCTGGTCGGTCAGGGAGTCGTCCATGAGAATTTTCTGTATCTTGGACAGGGCCTGGTATGAGGCCAGCTCCACGATTTCTTTTACTCCATGCTCCAGGCCGGGGAAATCAACAGAGATAACACACTCCTGGCTGGTTAAGTAGTGCATCAGGATTTCTTCATATAATTGCATAGTATCACCTCATGTTATATTATAGACCGAAAATGTATATTGTCAATTATCTTTAGATAAATTTGAAAATGTTTAAAGATTCTTTGAAGGGACATATACTATTTATGGTGATTCTATGGATATGTCGCAGGTTGAAAAATACGAACAGCTGGGCATGAATGTACACTATTACCGCAAAAAGAAAAGGCTGACCCAGACGGAGCTTGCGGAGATGGTGGATATTGAGCGCGTCCATATGGGGAACATAGAGTTAGCCAGAACGGGCGCGTCCCTGGACGTTATTTTCCGCATTGCCGACGCGCTGGAGGTGCCTGTTCACAAGCTCTTTGAGTTCCGGGATTAAAAATCCGCCCCAAAGGGAGCGGGGGTTTCTACAGTTCTGCTTTGAAAATTACCTCTTGCGCATTTAAAGGTGAATGTGCTATAATTGTTGTGGCGAAAGCCAAACTGAGGATAATTCCAAACTCCCACCGCAAGAAGCGGCCCCCCGGAAGAGGTAGGCACTCTCCGGGGGGCCGCTTCTTGCGATGGCAGGCTTACTGTCTTCCTTTGCTGTGCCGGTCAAGCCATTTGCAAATGTAGTAGGCAGCTACATTTGCTGCGACAGACACAAGAAAACTGAGGATAAAGTCCATTGCTCCCACCTCCCTCTGCTGCCGGTGTAGGGGGAGACAGCGCAGCCATTATAACAAAATCCGACAGAGTGTACAAGATGGGATTGCTGATTCCGATAAAAATGCCCAGCCTTTTACATGGAAATCTCTGATACACCTTTACCCAAATGCTGGTTTGTGGTATACTAGCTATAACTAAGCTGGAAATTCCACAAGGAGGAGCGACAATGGAACTGACGGAAAAAATGGTGAGCAGTCAGACAATTTTTGAGGGGAAGATTATCAAAGTGATGAAGGACCAGGCCCAGCTGCCCGATGGCAGTCTGGCCGGCCGGGAGGTGGTGGCCCACCCCGGCGGGGTATGCGTTCTGGCTCTGGACAAGGACCGCACCGTAACGCTGGTGAAGCAGTTCCGCTACCCCATCCAGCAGCAGCTGGTCGAGCTGCCCGCGGGCAAGCTGGAGTACGGCGAGGAGCACTACCCTGCCGCCGTCCGGGAGCTGAGCGAGGAGACCGGCCTGGAGGCGGCGGAGTGGACCTATCTGGGCTATATGCTGTCCTCCCCCGGCTTCTGCACCGAGAGAATCCATATGTATCTGGCCCGGGGGCTGACCCGACAGAAGCAGCACCTGGACGAGGACGAGTTTTTGGATGTGCTGGCCGTCCCCTTTGAGAAGCTGGTCGAACAGGTCATGGACGGTACCATCACCGACGGAAAGACGGTGGCGGCCACGCTGAAGACGAAGGTCCTGCTGGACCTGTGAGGATAGAAAAGGAGACCATTTTATGGGAAAAACCGTCTTAATTGTAGAAGACGAGCAGAATATTATAGACATTTTGTCCTTTATCCTGACCAAGGAGGGCTATGACACCCTGGAGGCCCTGGACGGCCCCACGGGACTGCAGCTGGCTCTGGAGCAGAACCCCGACCTGGTGCTCCTGGACCTGATGCTGCCCGGGATGGGCGGCTTTGAGGTGTGCCAAAAAATCAGGGCGGCGGGCAGCGCCGTCCCGATTGTCATGCTCACCGCCCGGGAGGAGGAGGACGACAAGGTCCGGGGGCTGGAGCTGGGGGCAGATGACTACATCACCAAGCCCTTTAAAAACCGGGAGCTGATGGCCCGGGTAAAGGCCAATATCCGCCGGGTGTCCATGGCGGCCATCCCCGCCCCGGAGCCAGCGCCTGCGGCCGGCCTGCCCCTGGGGGAGCGGATGCACATCGACGAGGACCGGGCCGCCGTGTTCAAGGACGGCGCCCCCCTGGATTTGACCCAGCGGGAGTATGATTTGATCCGCTTTTTGGCCGCACGGCCGGGGAAGGTGTTCTCCCGGGATGCCCTGATGGAGCACGTGTGGAACTATGAGGGCTATGTGGGCGACGTCCGGGCGGTGGACGTGGCCGTCCGCCGCCTGCGGGAAAAAATTGAGGACGACCCCGGCGCACCTGTGTTTATCAAGACTAAGCGGGGCATGGGGTACTACTTCGGGGAATAAGTCTCGGGGCCCGTGTGTAGGGGCGCACCGGAGCCGGAGAGACGGTGCGCCGGGGTCGTCGCGCCCTACACGCCTAACGCCCGGGCCAGCTCCTCCCGCAGGCCCAGACCCAGGGCGTAATAGGCCTGGACCTCATAGTCGGTGTAGCACATGAAGCAGTTGTAAAATTGGTCGTACAGCTCAGGACCGGCAATGGAGCGAATTTGCTCCGCCAGGTCCTCATAGGCCTGTTGTGCCTCCGGAAATCCGGGCAGCGTCTTGCGCAGACGGTCCGCCGCCTTGTCAACCTCAATATTCCGCCACAGCAGTTCGGCAAGAAGCTCTTGCATTTTAATCACTCCTTATGTATGCTTTAAGCATGTATTATTATATACCGGCTTAAAGCATGTGTCAACCCTTTCGGAGGAATTATGGCAAAATTCTGTGAACGCCTCAAAACGCTGCGCAAAGAGCGCGGCTTAAAACAACGGGAAATGGCTGAACTGCTTGGTCTTGCCATGAGTTCCTATCAGTGCTATGAATATGCGACCCGGTATCCTGAGTTTCCTGGCCTGATTGCCATCGCCGACTTCTTCGACGTCAGCCTGGACTACCTGGTAGGACGCTCAGACGTGAGAGAGCGGAGGTAAAACCCCCGTCCCGCCCGCAGGCGAAAAAGGCCCCTTTTGAAAGGGGCTGTCAGCCGAAGGCTGACTGAGGATTGTATTTTGCGAAGCAAAATATACGAAGTAAACCAGATTTGCACAGACCTCGTTTGCTCCGCACATTTCGCCTGCGGCGAAATACAATCCTCCGTCACGGGCTTCGCCCGTGCCACCTCCTTTCAAAAGGAGGCTTGTCGCCTGCGGGCGGGACGGGAGCTTTAATCGCGCCAACGAAAGAGAAAGGAGGCCCTCCATATGCTGCGCAGCTTACACATGAAGCTGGTAATGATTCTGGTACTGCTGATTCTGTCGCTGATGATGGTGGTGGGGGCGTTCCTGATCAACTCAGTGACGGCCTTCTATCTGGAGGACTTCTACAGCCAGATGTCCGACGTATTTCAGGACCCCGTTCTCTACCACGACCTGACCACCCCCGCCGGCGAGGAGGAGAACGGGGCGGAGCAGCTGTCTCTGGTGCTGGACGCCTACGCGGGCGAGCTGGGCGTGGACAACCGCAACCGCAAGCTGTACGTGCTGGACGGCAGCGGCACGCCGGTGGTCTCCCCCGACGGGGACGAGTCCAAGCTGGAGTACACGGAGAACCTGGTCTTTGCCCTGGGCCCCGGCCTGGAGAGCAATCAGGCCGGGGACAAGAGCAGCCTGGCTTTGGACTATATGGACGTGGCCATCCCCATCCACCGGGGCGGGGAGGACTTTGTCATCTACATTCTGGACAACAAGGCCACCGCCAACGACCTCACCGACCAGATGCTGGTTCTGATCATCGAGGCGCTGATTTTCGGCCTGGTGATCTCCATTCTGCTGTCCTTCCTGCTGTCCAAGACCATGGTCACCCCCATCCAGAAGCTGACCGAGGGGGCCATGCGGGTGGCGGAGCGAGACTTCTCCCGCAAAATCGCCGTGCCCTCTCAGGACGAGATTGGCGTGCTCACCGACGCCTTTAACGACATGTCCTCCCAGCTGCAAAACACCCTGCGTCAGGTGGAGAACGAGCGCAACAAGCTGGACACCCTGTTTCTCCACATGACCGATGGTGTGGTGGCCTTCTCCCGGGAGGGCCGGGTCATCCACTCCAACCCCGCCGCCGCCCGGATGCTGCGCCGGTCCATCGGGCCGGACACCACCTATGAGGCGCTGTTTGCCGGGGGAGCCCCCCTGGAACAGGTCCTCTATGGCGACGATTACCTGGAGGAGGAGCGGCAGGTCCGGGAGCGCTACCTCCAGATTGTCATGGCCCCCTTCGACCGGGGCCGGGAGGGGGGCGGCGCCCTGGTGGTTCTCCACGACGTCACCGAGCAGCGGAAAAATGAGGACATGCGCCGGGAGTTTGTGGCCAATGTCTCCCACGAGCTGCGCACCCCCCTGACCAATATCCGCTCCTACGCGGAGACCCTCACCGACAGCGCCGGGGAGATGCCGCCGGACATGGAGAAGAAGTTTTTGGGGGTTATCCTCAACGAGAGCGACCGGATGACCCACATCGTCCAGGACCTGCTCACCCTGTCACGCTTCGACTCGGAGCGGGGCGAGCTGAAGCTGACCCGCTTCTCCTTCGAGGAGGCGGTGCAGGACATCTACAACGCCGTCTATATGGACGCCCAAAAGCACGACCACACCCTTACCCTGGAGATGGAGCCCGGCCTGCCCGAGATCCTGGCCGACCGGGAGCGGATTCTTCAGGTGATGATGAATATCGTGTCCAACTCCATCAAATACACCCCCGACGGCGGCCACATTGACATCTATGCGGGCCGGAGAGGGGAAAAGGTTTGGATGGTGGTGGACGACAACGGCATCGGCATCCCGGAGGAGGATCGCCCCCGCATCTTCGAGCGGTTCTACCGGGTGGACAAGGCCCGCTCCCGCCAGTCCGGGGGCACCGGCCTGGGCCTGTCCATCGCCAAGGAGATTGTGGACCGCCACCAGGGCCGGATTACCCTGCTGGACAAGGAGGGGCCCGGCCTGGCAATTCGGCTGGAGCTGAGTGTTGAGGGACCTGGCGATGAAAAATAAACGCGGACGCGGGGCCGTTGAGGCCCTGAAAAATGTGCTGATTCTCCTGCTGTCCTGCTCCGCGGTCTGGCTGGCCTTCCACACCCAGCTGGCGGCCCCCCTGCGGAGCCTGCTCCGGGAGGAGGGCCCTCAGACCCCGCCCGGCCAGAGCCAGGCGGGCGGCTGGGGGGCGGCGGCGCT